>JAAUYX010000083.1 GCA_014804905.1 Desulfovibrio sp.
CCTTCACGCCCTTTGGCGACACCGCGCGCGTGGCCCAGCAGATCGAGGGCTGGCACAAGGCCGTGGAAGCGGTCATCTGCCAGTATCCCAAGTAGGCGGAGGGCCCGCTTCCCGCAACGCGTTCCGGCGTGCGGCGGCAGCCCCGTTGCGCCGCCGCGCCGGGAAAACACCAGGCACATATCCGACGCGAAAACAAGGAGCGCGCTATGGAAACCAGCCTGTTCGTGAAATGCATCTTCGAGCTGCTCGGCACCTTTGTCATGATCCTCCTCGGCTGCGGCGTGGTGGCCTGCTGTAATCTCCAGGGCTCCAAGGGGCAGGGCGGGGGCTGGGTGGTCATCACCCTCGCGTGGGGTCTCGCGGTCATGTGCGGCGTCCTCATCGCCGGCCCTTATTCCGGGGCGCACCTCAACCCGGCGGTCAGCATCGGCCTCGCCGCGGCGGGAAAGTTCCCCTGGGGCTTCGTGGTGCCCTTCATCATCGCCCAGATGCTCGGGGCCTTTCTCGGGGCCGTGGCCGTCTATGTGTTCTACAAGGACCACTTTGACGCCACCGAGGACAAGCCTACCAAGCTGGCCGTCTTTTCCACCATCCCGGCCATCCGCAACTACCGGCGCAACCTCGTCTGCGAGGTGCTCGGCACCTTCGTGCTCGTGCTCGTCATCCTCTACATGAGCGAGACCGGCAACACCGCCGAGGTGGGCCTCGGCAGCATCGGCGCCATCCCCGTGGCCTTCCTCGTGGTGGTCATCGGCATGTCGCTCGGCGGGACCACGGGCTACGCCATCAATCCCGCGCGCGACATGGGCCCGCGCCTCGCGCACGCGGCGCTGCCCATCAAGGACAAGGGCAGCAATGACTGGGAATACAGTTGGATTCCCATCGTGGGGCCCATTCTCGGGGCCGTGACCGCGGCCATCGTCTTTGCCGTGGTCAAGAGCGTGATGTAGGACCGCACAGCTGCAGATTAAAAGGAAAGGCTGTCCACCCTTCGCGGGGTGGACAGCCTTTTCATTTGACGTAAGACTTTTGCGTCAGGGGATAGATGCGGAAAGCCCCTAAATCCCTTGGGCGATCATGGCGTCGGCCACCTTGCGGAAGCCCGCAATGTTGGCGCCCATGACGAGGTTGCCCGGCTCGCCGAATTCCTTGGCGGTGTCGGCGGCGTTCTTGTAGATGTTGTCCATGATGCGGTGCAGCTTTTCGTCCACCGTGGCGAAGTCCCAGCTCTGCATACTGGCATTCTGGGCCATCTCGAGCTGGCTCGTGGCCACGCCGCCCGCGTTGGCGGCCTTGGCCGGGCCATAGGCGATGCCCGCCTTCACGAAGGCATGGACCGCATCCAGCGTGGAGGGCATATTGGCGCCTTCGGCCACGCACTTGCAGCCATTCTTGAGCAGGGTCTCGGCGTCGGCGAGGTTGAGCTCGTTCTGCGTGGCGCAGGGGAAGGCCGCGAAGCAGGGCACCGTCCACACGCCGTTGTGGCCCTTGGGATAGTCGGCCACGGCCGTGTACTTGGCCGATGGCACGAGCTCCTTGTAGCGGGTGAGGGAGGCGCGCTCCACTTCCTTGACCTGCTGGAGCACATCCACGCGGATGCCCGAGGGGTCGTAAATCATGCCGCGCGAATCGGACACGGTGACGGGCTTGGCGCCGATCTGCTGGAGCTTCTGGCAGCAGTAGATGGCCACGTTGCCCGCGCCGGAGACCGCGCATTCCTTGCCTTCCAGCGTTTCGTTGCGCGCCTTGAGCATGGCCTGGGCGAAGTAGACCACGCCGTAGCCCGTGGCTTCGGTGCGCGCGAGCGAGCCGCCGAAGAGCAGGTTCTTGCCCGTGAGCACGCCCTCGTAGCTCTTGGTGAGGCGCTTGAACTGGCCGAAAAGGAAGCCGATTTCGCGGCCGCCCACGCCGATGTCGCCCGCGGGCACGTCGATGGTGGCCCCGATGTGGCGGAAGAGCTCGGTCATGAAGGCGTTGCAGAAGCGCATGACTTCCATGTCCGACTTGCCCTTGGGGTCAAAGTCCGAGCCGCCCTTGGCGCCACCGATGGGAAGGCCGGTGAGCGAATTCTTGAAAATCTGCTCGAAACCGAGGAACTTGAGGATACCGAGATTGACGCTGGGATGCAGCCTGAGGCCGCCCTTGTAGGGGCCGATGGCCGAATTGTACTGCACGCGGTAGCCGCGGTTGACCTGAATCTCGCCCTTGTCGTCCACCCAGTCCACCCGGAAGGCGACGATGCGCTCGGGCTCGGTGAGGCGCTCAAGGATGCGGTTTTTCTCGTATTTGTCGTTCTTTTCCAGAATGGGCGTCAGGCTCTGCAAAACTTCCTGCACGGCCTGAAGGAAGACGGGCTCGCAGCTGTAGCGTTCCTTCAGGTTGTCCATCACGCGCTGCACATAGCTCATTGGGTCAGCTCCTTTGCTCGGGCGTCTTGGCACCCCGGTTCACGAATCCGGAAAATTTCTTAGCCGCAAAGCGCCGCGCTGGCAAGCGGGCGCAAGGGACTTGCGGGACCCGCGGCACCCTCAGAGGGCCGGCTCCCAGCGGGGGGCGCCGGGGAGGGCGTGCTCGCCCTCGCCGCCCCTGGGCAATTCCGGGGTGTCGCCCACGCCCGGCGCGTCGGTGGAGAGCAGGTGCGCCGGCACCTCGCCGGGGCCGGGGATGACCAGGGTCTCGGGGTTGAGGCTGTACCACGCGAACCACATGGAATAGACCCCGAAAAATTCCTTCATGGCGGCCCCGCGCATATTGCCGTCCGTGGCCTTGCCCGTGGCCGTGTCCCAGGTGCTTTTGGTATTGATGTCCATGAGGCGGCCGTCCTGCATGACGAACAGGAAGGGCTCGGCCCAGACCTGGCGGCTGTAGATGCGCACCACATCCAGCCGTTTGTCATGGACGGCCAAAAGCGGCGCGGGCCCGAGGAAAAAATTCACCGCGCCCTTTTTTTTCACATAGGCGATGTCGACCGCGAGGAGAAAGTGGTCGTATTCCAGGCAGAGCATGGGCGCCTTGCGGTGGAAGCGGCGGTCCAGCCAGCGGGGCTGGTAGGCCAGGGTGTCGTTGTCGTAATAGGTGTCTTTTTTCAGGTAGCTGCCATAGGGGTCGCGCCCGTAGGGCCGGCGGCCGCGCGGCTTGGCGAGCACCCGCGCCTCCGGAAAGACGCTGCTCGCCGCGCCCCAGGTGGTCCAGAACACGGGTACGGTGGGCATTCCGCGACCGAGCAGGGGCCCCTCGAAGGCCATGCCCATTTCCTGCAGCCAGAGGCTGCCGGAATTGCGGTCCGTGAGCACGCTGTTGCCGTCATAGAGAAAGCCGGCCGTGCCGCCGGTGCCGCTGTGGCTTTCCACGTCAAAGATGAGGTTCAGCCCCTGCATGGAGGCGTCATAGGCCATGAGCGTGCCCGTGATGGGGCAATAGGTGATGGCATAGGCGTGGTCGTCGATAAGCTCGTTGACCACCTGGTGCCACACCATGTAGCGCTGCGGATAGATGCGGGGGCCGCCCGGCAGCATGACCACGAAGGCGGGCTCGTTGCGCGTCATCTTGAGGTCGGCCTCGCCGATGGAATCATAGCGCGGCCGGTAGAGCGCGGTGATGGTGCCCGGCATGGGCACGTCGACGAGATAGCGGGTGATGTCGGCGAGCTGCTCCAGATTCTGCGGGCGCGCCTCGGGGCTGCCCCGGCCCAGCAGGAACAGCGCCGCCAGCAGGGTGAGCAGAATGGCCGCGTACAGGGGCGCGCGCCGCATCAGTGGCCCCGCCCGGCTTCGGCGGCGGTATATTCCCGGAACAGGTATTCCCGGAGCGCCTGCGGCCAGGGCCGGGGCTTTTCGCCCAGAAATTCCGCGAGTTTGCTGTTGTCCAGCGCGGAATTGGCGGGCCGCTCGGCCGCCTGCGGCCACTCGGAGCCGGGAATGGGCTCCACCCGGCAGGGCCCGGAGGTGAGGGCTATGGCTTCGCTCGCGAGCTCGCACCAGCTCGCCACGCCGCTGTTCACCGCGTTCCAGATGCCCGTGGCCCTGGCCCGTGCCAGTTTTTCGGCCCACTGGGCCAGGTCCAGCGTATAGGTGGGCGAGCCGATCTGGTCATGGACCACGCTCACGGCGTCCCGCTTGCGGCAGGCATTGAGGATGACATCCACGAAGTTGGAGCGCCCCGGCCCGAAAAGCCAGGCTGTGCGCAGGATGCAGCTCCGCTCCGGGAGGGCGCGGAGCACCGCCTCCTCCCCGGCGAGCTTGGTGCGGCCGTAGACGCTCACGGGATGCGGGGTGTCGGTCTCGCGCCAGGGCCCGTCGTGCGGCCCGGAAAAGACAAAATCCGTGCTGAAGTGGACGAGATGCCCGTGCCCCAGTGAGGCCAGCGTGCGGGCCAGCGCGTCCGGCAGGGTGCGGTTGGCGAGCAGGGCCTCCTCCGGGTGCTCCTCGGCGGCGTCCACGCGCGTCCAGCCGAGGGCGTTGAACACCACGTCTGCCCCGGCGTCCTCAAGCAGGCCGCGCACAAAGTGCATGTCATGCAGGTCGCCATCCGTGCGGCTGAAGATGCGCGTTTCCCAGCCGGAGTCCGCCAGGGTCCGCGCGAGCGCCTGTCCCACAAGGCCGGTGGCTCCCCCGAGAACCAATGCTTTCGCCATACCGGACCTCCTGCCTTCGCATGGCGGCGTTGCTCACGCCATAGCTGTCTGGCGCGACTCTAGCGCCAAGAAAAAACACGGTCAACAGCCTGCCCCGGCCAGCTCCGTCCTTGCCCGGGCGCGGCGGCCCGCGTCTTGCGGCCCGCGGGCAAGTGACGTACAAAGAAACGGCATGAGAAGGGCGATTCTTCTGGTGGCCTTCGGCGCGGCCACACAGCAGGGGCGGCAGGCCCTGCACGCTTTTGACGGCATGGTGCGCGCCCGTTTTGCAGGCTGGTCCGTGCGCTGGGCCTTTACCTCGCCCCTGTTGCGGGAACGGCTCGCCCGCGCGCGCCAGAAAAGCGATTCCGTGCGCAAGGCGCTCGGGCGGCTCCATTTCGAGCGCTACGGCACGGTGGTGCTCCAGCCCCTGCAAACCATTGCGGGCGCGGAACATGAGGAGGTCTGCGCGGCCGCGGACGAAGCGGCGCGGACCCTGGGCATGTGCTGCCGCGTGGGCGCGCCGCTCCTCGCCACGGCGCAGGATGTGGAGGAGGCCGCGCGGGCGCTGGCCGGGCATCTTCCCGCCGGGCGTCTGCCCTCTGAGGACGTGGTGCTCATGGGGCACGGGGCGCGCCATGCGGGGGGGGCCCGTTACGCGGATTTGGCCGGGGCCCTGCAAAGGCTCGACCCGCGCCTCCACGTGGGCACCATGGGCGACGCCCTGGCGCTGGAATCCATCCTGCCCCGACTTACGTCCGCGCGGGTGTGGCTCATGCCCCTGCTTTCCGTGGTGGGGCAGCACGCCCTGCGCGACATGGCCGGGGAGGGCGCCCTGTCCTGGCGCTCCCGCATCGAGAGTCATGACCGGGAGTGCCTGCCCGTGCTCAGGGGCCTTGCGGAATATCCGGGCGTAGCCGAAATCTGGCTGCGCCATCTTGAGAGGGCCGCGGCGGAGACCGGGGCCGGTAACCCGTGATGAACCATTCAGCAACGAGGTGGAAGATGCTCGGGAAATGTGTGCCTGTACTTGTGATGATGCTCCTGCTTTTCGGCTGCGCCGCCGGGGGAAATGGCGGCGCCGGTGAGGCGGCGCCCGCCGCCCCCGAGCAGGCGGCCCTTTCCGGCGCGCCGGGCGTGGGGGCCAATGCCTTCAATCCCTACATGCAGGCGAAGCTCCCCAACACGCGCGAATTCACGAGCGAGGGGCAGCAGATGCTCGGGGCCATGGGCGGCGGCCAGCCCACCATCGAGGGCGAGGCGGCCCACCGCAAAAACTGGCGCGAAGAAATCTATCCCGTGGTGTTCGGCGACCGCACGGCCCCGCACGAAATCCTCGTGCTGCTCAATTTTGCCAACCCCAGGAGCGCCGAGGTCTGGAAGGCCGTGACCGCGGCGAGCCGCTCGCTTTCGCCCAAAGAATGCAAGATAGCCGTTTTCGCCAACAGCACGGAAAATTACGGCACGGACCTCATGGGCCTCGCCATCTGGATCGCCCATTCCCGGCCCGGCCAGGCCATGCCCTATCTCACCTACGCGCTCGACCGCTGGAACGAGGTCAAGGCCGCCCAGCGCCGCGCGGGCACGGTCAAGACCTTCAAGAACGAATATGACGCCACGGCCACGGCCGCGGATTATCCCATCCACTACGCCTATCTTTCGCGGCTGAAGCCCCCGGTCCCGGCGGCCGACGAGCTCACTGTGGCGAAATATTGCTACAATGCGGGCAATGTGAACCTGTACCAGACGACGCAGCTCTGCCAGTATTACGGCGTGCGCGAGCTCCCGGCCGTCATCGTGGACGGCAAGGTGCTCGGCAAGGTTTCCGCCGACGCCATCCTCAAGGCGCTGAAATAGGTTTTCCCGGCGATTCCGCCAAAAAACGGGCGCTCCGGCTGGTGCCGGGGCGCCCGTTTTGCGTGGACGGGAGGTTGCGGCCGCTTACAGGGAGAAAAAGCGCAAGGGCGGAACGGCCCTGATGAGCCCGGCGCCCGCGAGCTTTTCATAAAAGAGCTTGAGCCCGCGCAGCTCTTCCTGCCCCAGGCTGTAGACGAGGCCCTCGCGGTAGTAGAAGGCGAGTTCCTCGCGGCTCAGGGGGCAGCCGTGGCCCGTGAGGTCGAGGATGACGTCCATGTGCGCGAGGCCCCAGTCGCGGCCGCGGCGCAGGAGCGCGCCGGGATCATCGTGGAAGAGGCCGCGCTCGGCCGCGTCCCGGCTCACCACCCAGAGCCCGAAAATGAAGGGCAGCCCCGTCCAGTCCCGCCAGGCCTCGGCGAGGTCCACGCGGTAGGGATACTCGGGATGGTCGCGCAGGCGCAGGGCCTCGTCGCCGATGGCGAGAAAGGCCACGGGCGGCGTGGCCGAGCGGACAGCCGGAGAGACCTGGCCCGTCCGGTACGAGACGCGCTGGCCGTAGCGGTCGCGCATGAGCAGGCGCAAAAGCGCCACGGAAGTATGGCTCTCGCCGCTGATGAGGATTTCCCGGCCGTCAAGCTCCTCCACGGGCACGCGCGAAAGCAGGAGCACGCTCATCACCGGGCCGCGCGAGCCGATGGAAAGGTCCTCCACCACATAGTAGCGCTCGGGCCTGCGCGCATACTCGAAGCAGGAGCAGGAGGAGACGTGCAGCTCGCCCCGGCCCATCATGTCGTTGAGCAGCGCCGGGGGCCCGGCGACGAGCTCGTAGTCGTGCGGCAGGATGCCCGCCTCCAGCGGGTGATAGATGGGGAGCACGTTGAGATAACTGATGCGTCCCATGCGCAGCACGGTCTCAGGCATGGGCGGCATCCTCGGCGACGGGGCGGTAATCCATGGTGCGCTGCACGGGTGTGAAGCCCGCGGCGCGGATGACGGCCTCAATCTCCTTGCGGGTCATGCGGTAGGAAACTCCGGCCGCGGCGACCACGTTCTCCTCAATCATCAGCGAGCCGAAGTCATTGGCGCCATAGAACAGCGCGAGCTGCGCGATTTGCGGGCCCATGGTCACCCAGGAGGCCTGGATATTGGGGATATTGTCGAGCACGAGGCGCGAGATGGCGAGGAGCCGCAGGTAGGCGGGCGCGGGCAGGCTCTGGCAGCGGATGCGCGTGTGCCCTGGCTGGAAGGTCCAGGGGATGAAGGCGGTGAAACCGTGGGTGCGGTCCTGCACGGCGCGCAGGGCGAAGAGATGGTCGAGCCTGTGGCCCGGCTCCTCCTCATGGCCGAACATCATGGTGGCCGTGGTCTTCATGCCGAGGCCGTGGGCCGCCTCCATGACGGAAAGCCACGCGTCGGCCGAGCACTTGTTGGGCGAGACCTGGCGGCGCACGTCGTTCTGGAGCACCTCGGCGCCCCCGCCGGGCACGGAATCGAGCCCCGCGGCTTTGAGCCTGCGCAGGACCTCCACCACGGGAAGGCCGAACTTCTCCGACCAGAACCAGATTTCCGGCGGGGAAAAGGCGTGGATATGCAGGCCGGGCCAGGTGGCGCGCATCCAGCGCAAGAGGTCCTCGTACCATTCCAGCGGAAGGTCGGGATGATGGCCGCCCTGGAGCAGGATTTGCGTGCCGCCGAGACGCAGGGTCTCCTCGATTTTCTGCGTCAGTTCCTCGCGGGTGATGACATAGCCTTCGGGACTTTCCGGTGGCCGGAAAAAGGCGCAGAAGCGGCAGCCGCAGACGCAGACATTGGAATAATTGATATTTCTGTCGCCCACATAGGTGACCACAGGCTCGGGGTGCAGGCGTAGCCTCATGGCATTGGCGAGCCGCGCCAGGGTGAGCAGGCTCGCGCGAAAATAGAGGGCCTCGGCGTCTGCGCGTTCGAGGCGCTCGCCTGCTTCGGCCTTGCGGGCCGCGGCGGCCACATCCGCAAAGGCGGGGGCAGAGTCGGCAAAGGGGCTGTGCGCGGGCGCGAAGTCCATCAGCAGGTCTCCTTGCAGGCGGCGTCATCCGCGCCGGGTACGGCCTCGAAAACGGCGTTGCGGCGCACCGGGCGGAAGCCCGAAGCGCGAATCATGGCCTCGAGCTCGGCGATGGTCATGCCCTGCGCCGAGGCCGCGCCCGCCATGTGGCCGATGCGCTCCTCCACGATGGTGCCGTCAAGGTCGTCCGCGCCGTACCAGAGCGCCGTCTGCGCGAGCTTGGGCCCGAGCATGATCCAGTAGGCCTTGATATGCGGGATATTGTCGAGCAAAAGCCGCGAAACGGCCACGGTGCGCAACTGGTCGAGCCCGCGCACCGGGCCCGAGCGCTCCTCGGGGAGCTCAAGGCGGCTGTTCTCCGTCAGGAAGGGCAGGGGGATGAAGCAGGTGAAGCCGCCGCTCTTGTCCTGCTGCGCACGCAGCCTGAGCAGATGCTCCACGCGCATGGCCGGGCTTTCCAGGTGCCCGAAGAGCATGGTGCAGTTGGTCGCGATGCCCAGGCTGTGCGCCTCGCCCGAGATGCGCAGCCACGCCTCGGCGTCGGCCTTGTGCGGGCAGATGCGGGCGCGCAGCTCTGCATCAAAAATCTCCGCGCCGCCGCCGGGCATCATCCGAAGGCCGCAGGCCTTGAGGCGCTGGAGCACCTCAAGGGTGCTGATGCCCTCGAGCGCGGCGAAATGCGCGATCTCCACCGGGGTGAAGGCCTTGAGCGGAAGGCCGGGCCAGCGGTCGGCCACGGTGCGCAAAAGGTCCTCGAACCAGGCGAGGCCGAGCGTCGGATGGCAGCCGCCCACCATGTGCATTTCGTCAAGGCTGAGGCTCCCGCCCTGGGCGGCCTCGAGTCGTGCGAGGATGTCCTCCTTGCCGAGGACAAAGGCCCCGGCCTCGTCCTCGTGGTCGCGCCTGAAGGCGCAGAACAGGCAGCCGTTGACGCAGACATTGGTATAATTGACCTGGCGGTTCACCACATAGAAGGCCGCGTCGCCGTGCAGGCGGAAGCGCACCTCGGCCGCCAGCGCGCCCACGGCCGTGAGGTCCGGGCAGGCGAAAAGGGCAAGCCCGTCCTCATAGGAGAGGCGCTCGCCGGAAAGCACTTTTTCAAGGATGGACGAAAGGCCGAGGGCCGCATAATATGCTTTGTCTGGCATGGATGTCCTTGTGGGCGCGCGCCCGCCCGTTACGCCGGAGGATTCCGGCGGCCGGGGATGCCGGGGCGTCCGGCGCTCGGGAGCATCCACCAGCTTATCGCCGCGGCGGCGGCATTGTCAACGTGAGGTGAAAATGTCTGCGCAGGAGCTTACGCTTACGCTGGGGCTTTCGCCCTGCCCCAACGATACCTTCATCTTCCACGCCCTGCTCGAGGGCCTGGTGCGCGTGCCCGCGCCCGCGCCCTGGACGGGCCACATCCGCTTTGCGCCGCATTTTGCCGACGTGGAGGAGCTGAACAGCCTCGCCGTGGAGGGGCGGCTTGATGTGACCAAGCTCTCGCTGGGGGTCGTGGCGCGCATCATGGACGCCTATGCGCTCTTTTCCTCCGGAGCGGCGCTGGGCTGGGGCTGCGGGCCGCTCGTTGTCGCGGCGAAGCCGCTCACGCCGGAACAACAGGCCACGGGCAGCGTGGCCGTGCCCGGCCTGATGACCACCGCCAACCTGCTCCTTGACCTCAACGGCAGTTTTCGCGGGCCGCGCCGGGAGCTCCTTTTCAGCGACATCATGGATGCCGTGGCGGCCGGCGAGACGGAGCTCGGCGTCATCATCCACGAGGGCCGCTTCACCTATGCGAGCCACGGCCTTGTCAAGATACTGGACCTCGGCCAGTGGTGGGAGGGGGCCTATCACCTGCCGCTGCCGCTGGGGGCCATAGCGGGCAAGCGCAGCCTGCCACTGCCCGTGGCGCTGGCCGTGCAGGCGGGCATCGCCCAAAGCCTGCGCCACGCCTGGGCACATCCCGAGGCTTCGCGCGACTTCATCCGCGCGCACGCGCAGGAACTGGACGACGCGGTGACCAGGGCGCATATCGAGACCTTTGTCACCGCTTTCAGCGAAGATTTGGGCCCGGCAGGCCGGGAGGCCATCAGCACTCTGGTTGAACGCTCTGCGGCGCGCCTCGGCGTGGGACTCCCCGCCGCGGGGCTCTTCTGGCCGGAGCGGGCGGCATGAGGCTCAAGAGGCCACGAGGCGGAAGGTGAAGAGCTTTTTTTCCTGGGCGGAGGCCCGGCGCTTCTTTGTCATCGGGCTGCCCATCTTCATCGCCCAGCTTTCGCAGACGGGCATGAACTTCGCGGACACGGCCATGACCGGGCAGTACAATGCCGAGGACATGGCGGCCGTGGCCGTGGCCGGCTCCATCTGGGGGCCCGTGGCCGTGTTCGGCATCGGCTGCCTGCTGGCGCTGCCGCCCTTGAGCGCGCAATTCGTGGGCGCCGGCAAAAGGCGGCGCGCCGCGCACCTTTTGCGTCAGGGCATCTGGCTCACGCTCGGCCTCTCCCTTGTGCTCATGAGCTTTTTCTACGTCATTTCCTGGCGCCTCACGGCCTTCGGCCTCGCGCCGAAGATGGCCGAGCTCGCCGGCGGCTATCTGAGGGCGCTCCTGTGGGGCCTGCCGGGCTTCATGTTCTTTGTGAACCAGCGCAGCTTCCTCGAGGGCTTTTCGCGCACCAGGCCCGCCATGATCATCGGCCTTCTGGGCCTTGCGCTCAATGTGCCCTGCAACTACATGCTCATCTACGGCAAGTGCGGCTTCCCGGCCATGGGGGCCGTGGGCTGCGGCGTGGCCTCGGCTGTGTGCTACTGGTTCATGGGCCTCGCCATGATGTGCTTTTTGCGGCGCGACCCGCAATATCGCGACTTGCGACCCCTCTTCGCGCCGTGGCTGCCGTGGCGCAGAAAACGGCGCGAATCCGCGGCGGTAGGAGCGGGGCAGGACCGCGAGGCCGGGGGCCCGGTCTTTGACTTCCCGCTCATGTTCCGGGCCCTGCGCATCGGCTTTCCGAGCGCCATGGCGCTCTTTTTCGAGGTCTCGCTCTTCGCGCTGAGCGCCATCCTGCTGGCACCGCTCGGCACGGTCATGGTGGCGGGCAACCAGATCGCCATGAATTTCAGCGCGCTCATCTTCATGGTGCCGCTCGCCATCGGCATGACGGCCACCATCCGCGTGGGCTATTGCCTCGGAGCGCGCAAGGTGGCGCAGGCCAAGCTCTGCGCGCTCACGGCCATGACCCTGAGCGTGGTTTTCGCGCTCCTCATTTGCGGCGGGACCATCCTCCTCCGCGGGAACATCGTCCACATCTATAACGACGACCCCGAGGTGACGCGCCTCGCCATGCGCCTTTTGCTCTTCGCCGCCGCCTACCAGATAGTGGACGGCCTCCAGATGTCCGGCATCGGCGTTTTGCGCGGCTACAACGACACGCGCATCATTTCGGTCATCTGTTTCGTGGCCTACTGGATTATCGGGCTGCCGCTGGGCTACGCGCTTGCCCGCACGGACTGGATAGTGCCCGCCATGGGCGCGGAAGGCTTCTGGATTTGCTACCTGGCGGCGCTCGGCTTCAGCGCCGCGGCCTATTGGCTCAGGGTGCGCTATCTCCACTCGCTTCCGCCTGAAAAAGTGCTGGCGCGGGTGCGCCGCTAAACCTGTTCAGGACCATGTTCAGGAAGGCCTGGGCCGCAGGGGAAAAGAGGTTTTGCTTTCTCCAGGCGAAATAGAGCGCCACGGGCAAGGCCGGATTGCAGGGGCGAAAGCAGATTTCCGGGTCATTGCTCACATTGATGAGCCTGTCGAGGCCAAGGGCGATGCCGAGGCCCTTGCGCACCATGATCGAGGCATTGTAGAGCAGGTTATAGGTGGCGGCGATATTCAGCTCGGAAAAATCCCGCCGCATCCATTTTGAAATATGCCATTCCATGAAGGACTGCTTGGAAATGATGATGGGCTCCTGCCAGAGGTCCTCGGGCGTGATGGTTTCCCGTGCTGCCAGCGGGCTCTCCTTGCGCATCAGCGCGCCCCAGGTATCGACCCCGGGCAGGCGGATGGATTTATAGGCCGACACTTTCGCGGGCTCGATGAAGAGCCCGAAGTCCAATAGCCCGTTGTTCAGGCGTTCCGAAACCTCGTCGCCGTCGCCGCTGAACACATGGAAGCGCACGCGCGGTGAAAGCTCGCGCAGCTTTTTCATCACTTCCGCAATCATCCCCAAAACCCAGCTTTCCCCGCTGCCGAGATAAATATCCCCGCTGAGCTCGTTTTCCGGCTGCCGGAATTCGCACTGGGTCTTGTTCACCAGTTCCAGGATTTCCTCGGCGCGTTTTTTGAGGCGCATCCCGGCGGCGGTGAGCGTCAGCCTTCTTCCGCCGCGCTCGAGGAGCCTCGCCCCCAGTTCCTCCTCAAGGGCCGCCAGCTGCCGCGAAAGGGTGGGCTGGGTGAGGTTGAGGAAGTCGGCCGCCGCAGTCATGTTCCCCATACGCGCAAGCACGAGGAAGTTATGCAAAATCTTTATTTCCATACTGCATATCCATGCATTTTTTGCATATATTAGCATAAGAAATAAGTATTGTACATAGCTTTGGGGAAGGAATAGTTAAAATCCGAGTTCTTCCTTTTGCATGTTGAAAGCATCGTGTGTCTTACCCCCCGCAAACCTGACCGGAGACAGCTTGTCGTGAAATCCCGCAGTGCNAANNTTCTTCTTGGCATCGTGGCCCTGGNNNNTGTGCTNGCTTCGGGCTTCGCTTTCTGNGCGGAAGAGGGNCCGCTTCNGCAAGGCCGCAAGGTGAAAATGGTGTTTCCGGGCGGCGANGCCGTGGCNGCGCTCTNNGCCAATCCGCTTGCGGANGCNTTNNTGCGCCGCCTGCCGCTGGAGGTGGAGTTCAGCGACTTTGGCGGCGCGGAGAAGATTTTTTATCTCCAGGAAAAACTGCCCCTCGCCGGGGCTGTCGATGCGGATACGCAAAAAGGTGACTTCTGCTATTACGCGCCCTGGGGAAATATTGCCGTATTTTACAAAGGCTTCGGGCACGGAACGAACCTGTATGTGTTGGGTAATATCGAATNGGGAAAAGAAAAGCTGGCGGCAATGGAAGGCAATTTCAGGGCACGCATCGAAGTAATGGNTGAGTGAATGGGCGCNGNNTGAGAANTACCGGGGAATGTTCNGNCNNATTTANGGAGANANTTCCCCTGGCAATGCCAGGAAAAGTTTTCTGAACCGCATANATTCAAAAAANGGAGNGCNCANNTGAAGAACTGGTGGCGTCTTTTGCTGTGTCTGGCCGCATTGAACATGCCGTTGGGAATCGCGCAAGCCCGGGGAGGCGATACTGCCATGGAAAAAGTCAATATCGGGAAAAAACTGGCGCTCTATCCCAGCGTCGTCACCGTTGTGGGCGCCCAGGTCAAGGGCAAGGTCAACTGGCTCACCGTGGCGCATACGGGAACCATCGGTCACAACATGATCATGGTGAGCATGAGCGAGTCCCANTATACCAACCAGGGCATCATCGAGAGCGGCAAGCTGTCGCTCAACCTTGTGGAAAGGGAAATGCTGCCCAAGGTGGATTATGTGGGNACGGTGAGCGGGGCCAATGCGGANAAGTCNGGNGTTTTTGCTTACCATATGGGCGAAAACGGNTCNCCCATCATCGANGCNTCNCCCGTGTCCATTGAACTGAACGTGGTGGACAACTACAAGGCGGNCGGCTTNGACAACTTCATCTGCACCATCGCCACCACCTATGCCCGCAAGGACGTGCTCGATGAAGCGGGCAAGCTGAACTACAATGTCCTGAAGCCCGTGCTGTTTGAATTTCCCACCTATTCCTACCTCGCCACGGGCGAGATGCTGGGCAAATGCCGCCAGTATACGCAAAAGCCCNCCATGGGGGNCAAGCTCCCCATGACGGAGAGCGGCATCACGCGGCTCTCNAAAATTGAGGTGGCNCCNGAATANCTGGACGAATACAAGAAATTCGCCGCCGAAGTGGGNGAAATTTCCCTGCGTACCGAGCCGGGCGTGCTCACCATGTATGCCGTGGCCGACAAGGAAAATCCCTGCCTTATCACCATTCTNGNGACCTANGCCAGCAAGGAGGCCTATGANNAGCACATCGCCTCCCCGCATTTCCAGAAATACAAGCAGGGCACGCAAAAAATGGTCAGGGAACTNGTGCTNGCNGACCAGGTGCCGCTCAATGAAAACAACAAGATAACCAATTTCATGGTCGTNCCNTATTAGCCCCCAANNNNAAAGGAGCANNACGATGCCCGCGATCATCATGGAACTGGCCCCGCTCGCAAAAGAGAAAAAGGCGCAACTCGTGAAGGAGGTCACCGAGAGCACTTCACGGGCGACCGGCCTTCCGCCGGAGNCCATCTTTGTGTTCATCAAGGAGAACAGCCCGGAAAATATCGGCGTCGGCGGGAAACTGCTGGGGGAACGGCACTGAGACGCCGGAAGTTGCGGCCAGACGAAGTACACCGGNAGACGCTGGGACGGGAGCGAAAGCGGGGTAGGGAGCCCGATGCTTAAACCNGACAGGAGCCCCCTGATGCGCAGGGGGCTCCTGTCCGTTTAACTCCCGTGCCGTTAAAAATCGGTCCGCATCTGCCCTGACTTCAGGCCTGTTCCGCCTCCGGCTCCCCGGCCTTTTCCTGTCCCAGGGCCGCCGCGTCCAGAGCGCGCCAGAGCTTGTCGATGCCCTGCCNGTGCGAGGCCGAGGTGATGATGGGTGCCACGCCGAGAATGTCCCGCCATTCGCGCCGCCGCGCCTCGCGCTCGCGCTGGGTGCACTTGTCCGCCTTGGTGAGGATGGGAAGCACCGGGATGCCCTTGGAGGCGGCGAAGTCCGCNAGGTCCCTGTCGAGCTGTTGCGGGGGAAGGCGGCAATCGAGCAGGAGCGCCAGCGCCTTGATATGCGGGTCGCCGCTGATATAGGCCTCCAGCGTCTTGGCCCACTGGCGGCGCTCCTCATGGCTCGCGCGGGCATAGCCATAGCCCGGCAAATCCACGATATAGAAANCCTGCGGCCGGACGCGGTAAAAATTGACCGAGCGCGTCTTGCCGGGCTGCGCGCTTACCTTGGCGAGCTTCTTGCGGCCNGCGAGCGCGTTGATGAGCGAGGACTTGCCCACGTTGGAGCGCCCGGCGAGGGCGATCTGCGGCCTGTCCACCTTGNGGAGCTGCCCGGTCACATAGGCCGTGGTTTCCAGTTCAAGGGTGCTTTCCATGTGCGTTCTCCGTGAGATTGGGGCGGCCGCTCTCGCGCCGCAGGGCCGCGCCTTGACAGCGGGGCGTTTTTGCATAGACTGGTGAGCCCGGATTCGCGGGACCAAGGTAGCCCCCGGCGCCCGTCCTTGCAACCGCCACGACACGAATTTTCGCGGATGGCCCGCCTTCCGCAGGAGGAAGCATGTATTCTACCACTGATTTTCGCAAGGGCCTCAAGATCGAAGTGGAAGGCACCCCCTACGAAATCGTCGAGTTCCAGCATTTCAAGCCCGGCAAGGGCGGCGCCATGGTGCGCACCAAGCTGCGCAACATCCTCACCGGCCGCATCCAGGACATCACCTTCCGCTCCGGCGACAAGGTGGGCAAGCCGGACATGGAAACGCGCGACATGCAGTTCCTCTATCGCGAGGGCGACGACCTCATCTTCATGGACATGACCACCTATGAGCAGCTTTCCATGCCCGTGGCCACCACCGGCGGCAAGGAGGGCTTCCTCAAGGACGGCCAGCAGTGCCGCGTGCTCCTCTATCAGGGGCGCCCGCTCGACATCGACATCCCGCTTTCCCTCGTGCTCGAGATTACGGACACCGAGCCCGGAGCCAAGGGCGACACCGTGAGCAATGTGACCAAGCCCGCCACGCTGGAGACGGGCCTCGTGGTGCAGGTGCCCATCTTTGTCAATATCGGCGACAGGATCAAGGTCGATACCCGCACCAAGGAATACCTGGGCCGGGAATAAGCGCCCCCGCTTGCCGCTGGAGGACACGTCCACGGATATTCGCAAGTTCCTGCGCGAGCTTTTCGGCCTGTTCCTGCTCTTCTGGGCCCTGCTGCTCCTCCTGAGCCTTGTGAGCTTCGACGCGGCCGACCAGAGCTTCAACCATGTGGTGAGCTCCCCCGGCCCGGTGCACAACAAGGCGGGTCTGTTCGGGGCATATGCCGCGGGCTTTCTCAACGATGTCTTTGGCGTGGCCGCCTTCCTGTGGCCCTTGGTGTTCGGGGCGCTGGGGGCGGCCTATGTCTCCTCCGGCTATGCCCTGCACTGGTGGCGCTGGTGCGGCTTCTTCCTGCTCACGCTCTGCCTGCTCGTGGCGGGCTCCTGGTGGGACCTTTCCATCGGCGACCTTGCGGGCGGCGGCATGGTGGGGAGCGCCCTCTATGGTAACGCGCGCCTCTACCTGAGCCCCGTGGGCTCCACCCTGCTCTGGTGTTTCGTGCTGCTCGTGGGCCTGCAACTGGCCTGCAACTTCTCCTGGTTCACGCTGGCCGCGGCCCTGAAGGACTGGGTGGTGACGCGCCTCGAGGAGCGGAAGGAGCGGAAACAGGCGGACGCGCCCGCGGCATTTCTGGCACCGGACGGCGAAAGCGCGGCCGCCGGCGCGGGGGCGCCGTGGTGGAAGCGCCTCTGCGCGCGGCTGCCCCTGCCGGACGTGACGACCCTGAAGGCGCGCCTTGCGAGGTGGAGGGACGTTCTCGGCAGCATCCGCCCGACTGCCGGGAAGATGCCGGAACTGGACTTCCCCGCTGACGGGGAGGCGGGGGCGAACGCTCCCGAAGCTGATGCGGACGCCGAAGTTGCCCGCGCCGATGCGCAGGCGGAAGATGCCGTGTCGCGAGCGAATCCGGCCGCGCAGGAGGAACCCCCGCACAGTGCCGCGCAGGCCCCGGCGCCCGCGCCGGCCGCGCCGAGGGCCGTCGCCCCCGCCGCGCACCCTGCGGAAACGGCGCGCTCCCGGCGGGCCAAAATACCGCTCCCGGGGCTCGACCTGCTCACGCCGCCATCCCCGGCCGGGGCGCAGCGCGGCCGCGAGAATCTGGAGGCCAAGGGCGCGGCGCTTATGGGCTGCCTCAAGGATTTCGACATCCAGGGCGACCTTGTGCGCGTCACGCCGGGCCCGGTGGTCACCATGTATGAGGTCAGGCCCGCGCCCGGCATCCGCGTCAACCGCATCGCCAACCTGAGCGACGACCTGAGCCGCGCGCTCAAGGCCCCGGCCGTGCGCATCCAGGCGCCCATCCCCGGTTCGGACACCGTTGGCATCGAGATTCCCAACGAGCAGCGCGAGACGGTCAATTTCCGCGAGCTCGCCGCCTCGGACGCCTTCCGGCGCGGCTGCGGCCCGCTGACCATGATTCTCGGCAAGGACATTGCCGGGCGCCCGGCCATGGCGGACCTCACGCGGATGCCGCACCTCCTGGTGGCCGGGGCCACGGGCGCGGGCAAGAGCGTGTGCCTCAACGCCATTCTGGTGAGCCTGCTCTACCGCACCCAGCCGCAGGACCTGCGCCTTTTGCTCATCGACCCCAAGCGTATCGAGATGGCGGTCTATGCGGACGAGCCGCACCTCGTGCATCCCGTGGTCACGGAAATGGCGGACGCCAAGAACGCCCTGGACTGGGCCGTGCAGGAAATGGACAACCGCTACCGGGCCATGGCGCGCCTCGGCGTGCGCAATGTTGCGGCCTACAACCAGAAGCTCGCGGCCTTCAGGAACGACCTGCCGCCGGACCTCGCTGACCTCGAGCGGCTGCCCTATCTCGTCATCGTCATCGACGAGCTCGCGGATCTGATGATGACCGCCGCCCGCGAGGTGGAGACGAGCGTGGTGCGCCTCGCGCAGCTCGCGCGCGCGGCCGGCATCCACATGATCCTCGCCACGCAGCGCCCCAGCGTGGACGTGGTGACGGGGCTCATCAAGGCCAATTTCCCCTGCCGCATTTCCTTTCAGGTGACCTCGAGGCATGATTCGCGCACCATCCTCGACCAGATGGGCGCGGAGCAGCTGCTCGGGCGCGGCGACATGCTCTTCAAGCCCAGCGGCGGCCGCCTCCAGCGTCTGCACGGGCCCTTCCTCGCCGACGAGGAGGTGCAGGCAGTGGTCAACCACTGGAAGCGCCAGCTCGCCCCTACCTATGAGGTGGATTTCTCGCAGTGGAGCGCGGCCGCGGCCGCGGGACCCGGCGGCGGGGGCGACGCCTCGCAGGATCCGCTCTATGAGGAGGCGCGCGCCTTCCTGCTGGAGTCGGGCCGGTCCTCCATTTCCACCTCGCTGCTCCAGCGGCGCCTCCAGGTGGGCTACAACCGCGCCACAAGGCTCATGGACCAGTTCGAGGCCGAGGGGCTGGTCGGGCCCGCCAACGGCAGCAAGCCCCGGCCCATCATCCGGGGCTAGGGCCCGCTTGCGTCCGGAGCTTGCGCAACGCACAAATCCTCCGCAAAAAGGAGTGAGCCATGCGAACCACAGTGACGGCGTGCGCGTGGGCCGTTCTTGCCACGCTGCTCATGCTCTGGGCCGTGCCNGCCCACTGCGCCACGGACGATGCNNNCCGCTATGCGGACCTCATCCGCACNCGCTANGANGCCCTGAAATCCTTTGACGCGGACTTNGAGCAGACCCTCACCCACAAGGAGAGCGGCTCGGTGGAAAAGCGCAAGGGACGCCTGCTCTTCCAGAAGCCGCTCCTCATCCGCTGGCAGACGGCCAAGCCGCACGAGGAGACCCTTGTGGTCACGGGCAAGGAAATCTGGGACTATTTGCCGGACGAGGAGATTGCCTACCGCTATCCCCCGAACCTCGTGCAGGATTCGCGCAGCATCATCCAGGTGCTCACCGGGCAGTCGGCCATGACCAGAGATTTTGACGTCAAGACCGCGGGAAAGGACGGAAACCTCGTGCGGCTGGTGCTCTATCCGCATGAGCCCACACCGCAAATGGTGGAGGCGACCNTCTGGGTGGAGCCGGAAAGCGGCTATATCCGCCGGGCGAACATCGTGGATTTTTACGGCAATGCCAATGACGTGCGCTTCACGTCCTTCAGGCCGGACGCGCGCATTTCCCCNGCNGAATTNCGCTTNACTCCGCCNCGNGATGTGGAGGTGGAGGACCGCATCGACCGCACCATCGAGGAGCGGGAACTTTTCAAGTAGCGCCGGGAAGCGATTGGGAACAGCCGCCCGCAAATAGGCGTCCTGTTCCCGCAAGCGGCNGCGCAGGAGCCCCCATGTCCGACTTTGTCCATCTCCATTGCCATACGGAATACAGCCTTCTCGACGGGGCCATTCGCATCAAGGANNTGTGCGCCCGCGCCAAGGACAANGGCATGGCGGCCTGCGCCATCACCGANCACGGCAACCTGTTCGGCGCGGCCTATTTNTATTCCGCCTGCAAGGATTTCGGCCTCAAGCCCATTCTCGGNTGCGAGGTCTATACCTGCGCCGACCATACGGACAGGAGCCCGGAAACGGGCAAGCTGCGCAACCACCTCATCCTGCTCGCNCAGAACGACACGGGCTANCACAACCTCGTCAAGCTGGTGAGNCACGGCTTTCTGGACGGCTTTTACTACAAGCCGCGCGTGGACAAGGCGCAGCTGCGCCGCTATTCCGAGGGGCTCGTGTGCCTCTCCGCCTGCCTCGCGGGCGAGATACCGCGCGCCATCTCGGCCAGGGACATGGACAAGGCCCGCGCGCTCGCCGAAGAATACGCGGCCATCTATCCGGGCCGCTTCTATCTCGAGCTCCAGTCCAACGGCCTCGACGAGCAGGCGCGCGTCAACACGGGCCTCATGGAGCTCGCCGAAAGCGCGGGCCTGCCGCTGGTGGCCACCAATGACTGCCACTATCTCGAGGCCGGGGACGCGGACGCCCACGAGGTCCTCCTCTGCATCCAGACGCAGACCACCATGGACGACCCGAGGCGGATGCGCTTCGAGACGCGCGAGCTCTATTACAAGACCACCGAAGAAATGGAGCNCGCCTTCAGCCATGTGCCCGAGGCGCTCGCCAATACGGCGCGCATTGCGGAATCATGCAATGTGGANCTGGATTTCGGGCATCATTATTTCCCGGTCTATCCGCTCCCCGAGGGCGCGAGCATGGAGAGCGAATTCCGGCGCCTCGCCGAGGAGGGCCTGGAAAAGCGGCTCGAGGCCCACCCGGACCGCGAGCANATCGACGCCGNCCGCTACCGCGAGCGCCTCCAGCACGAGATNGCGGTCATCCTCGANATGGGCTTNCCCGGCTACTTCCTCATCGTGCAGGAATTCATCAACTGGGCGAAAAACCACGCCATCCCCGTGGGNCCNGGNCGCGGCTCGGCCGCGGGCTCGCTGGTGGCCTGGGCCCTGCGTATCACCAACCTCGACCCGCTGCCCTATAATTTGCTCTTTGAGCGCTTCCTCAATATCGAGCGCGTGTCGCTCCCCGATATCGACGTGGATTTCTGCGAGCGCCGNCGCGGCGACGTCATCANGCACATGGTGGAGACCTACGGCGAGGGTTCGGTCGCGCAAATCACCACCTTCGGCACCATGAAGGCGCGCGGCGTGGTGCGCGACGTGGGCCGGGCGCTGGGCATGAGCTTTGCGGAGACCGACCGCATCGCCAAACTCGTGCCCGAAAGCCTGAAGATGACCATCGACAAGGCCCTGGAGGAGGAGCCGGAACTCCGGCGCCTGCAGGAGGAGGACGAGCAGGTGNGCCGCCTCCTCGACACGGCCAAGAGGCTGGAGGGCCTCGCGCGCCACGCCTCNACCCACGCCGCGGGCCTCGTGGTNTCGGACAGGCCCATGGAGGAATATCTGCCGCTCTATCTCGGCAAGCGCGGCGAACTGGTGACCCAGTTCGACGGCCCCATGACCGAGAAGGCGGGCCTCGTCAAGTTCGACTTCCTCGGCCTCAAGACCATGACCCTCATCCAGGANACGCTGGACAATATCGCGCGCCAGGGCGCCGAGCCGCCGGACCTCGACACCCTGCCGCTCACGGACGCGCCCACTTATGAGCTCTACGCCCGCGGCGACACGGACGGCATCTTCCAGGTGGAAAGCTCGGGGATGCGCCAGTATCTGCGGATGCTCAGGCCCACCTGCTTCGAGGACATCATCGCCATGCTGGCACTCTACAGGCCCGGCCCGCTGGGCTCAGGCATGGTGGACGAATTTATCAAGCGCAAGCACGGCCAGGTCCCGGTGGTCTTTCCGCATGATTCGCTGAAGGACTGCCTGCGCGATACGCACGGCGTCATCGTCTATCAGGAACAGGTCATGCAGATCGCCCAGATCATCGCGAGCTACACGCTGGGCGGCGCGGACCTGCTGCGCCGGGCCATGGGCAAGAAAAAGCCCGAGGCCATGGCGCGCGAGCGCGTGACCTTTGTGGCCGGGGCGGAAAAGAACGGCATCCCCACGGAAAAGGCCAACGAAATCTTCGACCTCATGGAAAAGTTCGCCGAATACGGCTTCAACAAGTCCCATTCGGCGGCCTATGCGCTCATTTCCTATTTCACGGCCTATCTCAAGGTACACCACAAGGTCGAGTTCATGGCGGCCCTGCTCACCTCGGAAATGGGCAACCAGGACAAATTGCTCAAGTATGTGGCCGCCTGCAAGGACATGGGCATCGAGGTGGGCCAGCCCTCGGTGAACGAGAGCGAGCGCGAGTTTTCCGCGCGGGGCGGCCGCGTCATCTTCGGCCTCGGCGGCATCAAGAACGTGGGCGACGAGGCCATCCGCGAAATCATCGAGGCGCGCCGCGAGGGGGGCCCCTATGGCTCGCTTTTTGATCTTGCCTGCCGCGTAAGCCTGCGCAAGGTGACCAAGCGCGTTCTGGAATCGCTCATCAAGGGCGGCGCGTGCGACTGCTTCGGCGTGCCGCGGGCGGCCATGCTCGCCGCGCTGGACCTCGTGGTGGCGCGCGCCCAGAAGAAGGCCAGGGCGCAAAACTCGCCCCAGGTCTCGCTTCTGGCCATGGCCCCGGCGCAGGAAAGCGCCCCGCTTCCCGGCATCGGCATCGACTGCCCGGAGGCGGCGCTCCCGGAAATGGCCGACGACCTCAAGCTCAAGGCGGAAAAGGAGGCCCTGGGCTTCTTCCTCACGAGTCACCCGCTGCAACCCTTCAGCCGCGAGATTCCGCGCCTCGGTCTCACCACGCTCGACTCCCTGCACGAACTTTTTGCGGGCGCGCGCGTCAACTGTGCGGTGCTGGTGACGAGCCTGCGCGAGGTGGTCACCAAGCGGGGCGACCGCATGGCTTTCGTGGCCGTGGAGGATTTCACGGGCCATGCGGAAGTGACCTTCTTCCCGCGGGATTATGCCGACGCGCGCGAGCTCATCAAAAGCGAACAGCCGCTTTGCCTCACCGCCAAACTGGAGAGCCAGGGCGAAAACAACCGCGAAAATCCCGAAATGGAGGAGGATGCCGAAGCGCCCGGCGCGGAGTGCAAGCTGCTCGGGCAAAGGGTGCGCCTGCTCGCGGACGTTTGTGCTGCGAGCGATATGCCCATCCAGGTGGAGATACCGGCGCACCGGCTGGGCAAGGCCGATATCCTCGCCCTGCGCCATATCCTTGAAAGCCATCCCGGAGAGGTGGAGGCGCAGGCCATCGTCTGTCTGGATGGCTGCCAGTGCCGCCTCAAGCTGGACAGTGCCCTCAGGGTGCGGCCCGGGCCCGAGCTTTCCCGTGCGCTCGCCGCCTGGGCGGAGGGACCGGAGAACGCCGTGGCCTAGCATGACGGCAGCGCTTCGGCGGCTTCGGAAGTGGGGACAGGCGGGATTATAGTCAGGCAGGTATAAGCTTCCGTGATATGACAGTCATGCCGCACAAAAGCGTTGCGGGGCAGCCGCGTGAAACTGTAGGATTCATGCGCTTCGGATTTCTTTCCCGTTCAGGTGCAGCGGTAGCGCCGCACAAAACTCCGCAGCACGTCAGTCCGCGACTGATATTTTGGCGCGTCGGGAAGCGAAAATCTGTGGTCCGGGCAGCTGGGCGCCGTCCGCCAGCCTTCCGCATGACGCGGTAGCCCCGCATCCTCCGGGACGTTCCAGATATCCTCTCGGGCCGGATTCCCGCATCGTGGAATATTTTCTCAAATAATTCACAGGGAAAAATTGACGCTGCTCAAAAGATTGTATAGTATCTTGCTCAGTTGAGTGGCTGAAGTTTCAGTGCGGTTGCCGGACGCATCTGTATTTTTTGTGCCCATGTTGCCGCAAGTTGTTTTTATCCTTTTAATACGCATGAGGTGGGATCATGGATGACTATCTGAAGGAAGCGCTGGAAATCGCGCGGGCCCAGGCCGGCGTGCGCGTCATGAGCGAAGAGGAAGTGACGGCCTATATCCAGAAACTGAGTGCCGGCATCCGCGCCATTGCTGAAGATGTCATCCCGGATGAAATGGATTGCGCCGAAATGGCCCAGGAAGCGCGCAAGTCCATCAAGGAAAAGTCCGTCACCTGCCTCGAATGCGGCAAGAGCTTCAAGATTCTCACCCGCCGCCACCTGGCGAGCCACGGGCTCGACAGCGCCTCCTACCGCGAAAAGTGGGGCCTCAAGAAGGATACGCCGCTTGTGTGCAAGTCGCTCCAGCGCGAACGCCGCAAGAAGATGAAGGACATGAAGCTCTGGGAAAAGCGCCGCAAGGCCAGCTAGCAAGCATCGGCAAGCCCGCCCCCCGGCGGGCTTTTTTGTGCGCCGGGCGCGCCCCGGCGGCGGCGCAGAGGACGCGGCATACATTTTTCCCCCTTACCTGACAGGACAGTGCATGGACCTTGCCCCCGTCGCTTCGCCTGCGGAAGCGCTGGACCTCCTTTCCCTGCCCGATGCAGAGCTCTTTGCCCGCGCCGCGCGCCTGCGCGACGCGGCCAGCGGGCCCACGGTGCATCTTTGCGCCATCATCAATATCCGCAGCGGCCAGTGCGGCATGGATTGCCATTTTTGCGCGCAAAGCCGCCACAATGCGGCAACGCAGTCGGGGTTCCCGCTGCTCGCCGGTGCGGAGCTGCGCGGGCGCATCCTCGCGCTGGCGGCGAGCCCGGTGCGCCGCATCGGCCTTGTGGCCAGCGGCGCGTCCCTGGACGGCGAGGATTTTGAGCGCGTGCTTCGCGTGGTGGCGAACCTGCCCGCTCCGGTCAAAAGCCGCCTCTGCGCCTCGTTCGGGCGGCTGGACGCCGCGCGCATGGCGCGCCTGCTCGCCGCGGGTATCACGCGTTATCACCATAATCTTGAGACTTCCGAGCGTTATTACCCGCACATCTGTTCCACCCAGCGCTGGGCGCAGCGCCGGGACACGGCCCGGCGCGCGCTTGAAGCGGGCCTCGGCCTCTGCTGCGGCGGCATCTTCGGGCTCGGCGAATCCTGGGAGGACCGCGTGAGCCTCGCCTTTACCCTGCGCGAACTGGGCGTCGGGCATGTGCCGCTGAACTTTCTCCATCCGCAAGCGGGCACGCCCCTCTCCGGGCAGGCTCCGCTTTCCGTCCGCGAGGCCCTGCGCATCATCGCCCTTTTCCGGCATGTCCTGCCAGCGGCGCGGCTTCGCGTCTGCGGTGGGCGCCCGCTGGTGCTGGGCGAGCGGCAGGGCGAAATATTCGCCGCGGGCGCCAACGCGCTCATGACCGGCGACTACCTGACCACCAGCGGCGAGGCCCTCCAGCATGACCTCGCCCTTATTGCCGGCTGCGGCATGGAGGCCGCCACGCATGACGCCGAGTGAGGGCTCCCGGCCTTTGCGCGCCGTCTTTGTGGCCGGAACGGGCACGGATGTGGGCAAGACCGTGGCGACCGCCGCCCTGCTGCGGGCGCTGCGCGGGCTCGGCGTGGCGGCGCAGGCGGTGAAGCCCGTGCAGACCGGCGTGGCAGCGGCCACGCTCTGCGGGGATGCGGTCACCTATGCCGCGGCGGTTGAGGACCTCACGCCCGTGCCCGGCCTGCCGCCCGCGGCCGTGCTGCGCGCCTTTTCGCTCTCCGCGTCCCCGCAGCTTGCAGCCGCGCGGGAGGGCGTCCGGCTCACGGCCTCTGTCCTCGCCCGCAGCATCGGGGAGCACTGGGAGGGACTCGCGCCCCGTGCCGAAATCCTCCTGCTGGAGGCGGCCGGTGGCCTGCTCGCACCGCTCAACGCGCGCGAGGGCATGATTGACCTCATGGCCGAGGTGCAGGCCCCGGTCATCCTTGTCGCGCGCAATGAGCTCGGTGCCCTCAACCACGCCTTGCTGTCCCTCCAGGCAGTGCGGGCGCAGGGGCTCGAGCTGGCAGGCCTGGTGCTGGCGGAGCCGCCGCGCGCGGTGGCCGAGGCTTCGGGGAAAACCGTGCTCGCGGAAAATATCCGTTATCTGCGCGAACATCTTGCGGCGCACTGGCCGCAGACCCTTTTCTGCCTCCTCCCGTGGGCGGACCTTTCGGGCCCGGCGTCGTGGGAGGACCTGGCGCAGGCCCTGCTGCCGCTGGCGCGGGCTCTAGCTGAGACGGGAAGTGGTTCACGGGCTGGGCACCCTCGTCCCGGAGCGGACCTGGAAGGCCGGGACCACGCCGCTCTCTGGCATCCCTACGCCTCGGCGACCCAGCTCCCGCCGCTGGAAACCGCGGCCCGAAGCCATGACAACCGCATCGTGCTCGCCGACGGCCGCGAACTGGTGGACGGCATGTCCTCGTGGTGGGCGGCGGTACACGGCTACAATCACCCGCGCCTGCTTCGTGCCCTGCGCGCCCAGAGCGCCCTCATGCCGCATGTGATGTTCGGCGGCCTCACCCACGCCCCGGCGGTGACCCTGGGCGAGCGCCTCCTCGCCGCCATGCCGGAGGGCCTTGCCCGCATCTTCTTTGCCGATTCCGGCTCCGTGGCCGTGGAAGTGGCCCTCAAGATGGCGCTCCAGTGCCAGCAGGGTCGGGGAGAGCTCCGGCGCACCCGTTTTCTCGCGCCGCGCGGCGGCTATCACGGGGACACGTTCGGGGCCATGTCCGTGTGTGACCCGGTGACGGGGATGCACAGCCTCTTTGCCGGGATGCTCCCCCAGCAGTTCTTCATGGAGCGGCCGTCCTGCCGCTTTGACGCGCCCTTCGACCCCGCCGCGCTGGACGACGCGCGCCGCATCCTCGTCGAACACGGCGACGAGGTCGCGGCCGTCATCCTCGAGCCCGTGGTGCAGGGCGCGGGCGGCATGTGGTTCTACCACCCCGAGTANCTGCGCGGNCTNGCGGAACNCTGCCGCCGGGCCGGGGCGCTGCTTATTTTTGANGANATCGCCACGGGCTTCGGNCGCACGGGGCGCTTTTTCGCCGCAGAGTGGGCGGGCGTCACGCCGGACATCCTCTGCTGCGGCAAGGCCCTCACCGGGGGCGTGCTCACGCTGGCGGCCACGGCNTGCACGGCGGAAGTGGCGGAAGGTATTTGTCGCGGCGNCCGCGTCTTCATGCACGGGCCCACCTTCATGGGCAATCCGCTGGCCTGCGCCGTGGCCTCGGCGTCGCTGGACATTCTGGAGGAAAACCGCTGGCAGGCTCAGGTGGCGGCGCTGGAGCGCGGCCTTGCGGAAGGGCTCGCGCCCTGCCGGCACTTCCCGGANGTGGCCGATGTGCGCGCGCTCGGAGCCATCGGCGTGGTGGAAATNACAGCNCCCGTCAACGGCCCCCGGCTGCAACGCTTCTTTGTGGAGCGCGGCGTGTGGATACGGCCCTTCGGGCGNCTCATCTACCTCATGCCGCCCTATATCACGCCGCCNGAGGACGTGGCCCGGCTTTGCGCCGCCGTGGTGGCCGCGCTGGAAGCGGATGCCTGGCGGCAGCGGGACTGACCTGGCGCAGTCGTGTCAGGCTTTTTCCGTCTTGGGCGCCCTTCCGCCCAAAAGGGCCGGATTGAGGCCGCGATAGATGACCCGCGTGGCTGCCTCGTCGGCCAGTTCGCCCAAATCCATGAGCTTTTCCAGAAGTNCCAGAAGATAGTTGCGGTCGTTTTCGCAGCCGTCCTGAAAATCCTTTTCCAGCTCGCCGGAGCGCAGATAGNTCTCCAGCTCCGTCAGGTCCTCCAGCTTCAGCATGGCTNGTCGCTCCTTGTGTTCAGGGATTGCAGGCAGTCGTCGACCAGCTTTTCGGCCAGCCTTTCCACCGTGGTGATTTCCGCGCGGCTGATGTCCGCAAANTGNATNCCGCTGCTCACGCTNACCGCGCAGNNGAGNGCCGCGGCAAGGCGGTCCGCCATGCGGCTCGCGAGTTCCCCCTCCCGGTGGCCGCGCCTCTGCACCACCTTGGCGGCTTCTTCGGGTGAGGCCAGNGCCACGGCGCCCACATGGGCCTCCCCGCCNAGGAGGAANGCATGGAGATCGCGGCCCTGCGGCATGAGGCGCAGGCAAAGCTCCACCCGGCCTTCCCTGGCGTGAAATTCGCGGCATCCTCGCGCGATGGGTCGCGGCCTCGCATCCATGCGCCGACTGTAGCGGAAAAGGCCCGCGCAGCAAAGGCCTANGCGGTNGCGCGCCGCCGCGCGAGNATGAGCCACGCNGNNAGGCACAGGCCGGACACAAAGGTGGAAATGCAGCCCACGGCAAGGATGGCGCCGGGCCACACCGAGAGGCTCGCNAGCAGCATGGAGAGCGCGCCGAAGAGCAGNCCCGTGCAGTTGATGAGCGANGACACGATGCCGTTGTCGCCCTCGATGCTCTCCATCATCAGCACGGTCGAGGGCGCGCGCAGGGCGCTCCCGAACAGGGTGAGGGCAGCGAACAGCAGGGCGAAGGTCCANGGGCCGTGCCCGCCGAGGAAGATGAGCGCCACGCCCGCAAGGCACATGGCGGAGAGGTGCCCGGCGAGCACGCGGCTCCGGTTCCAGTGCCGGAAAATGCCCATGTGCAGGAAGGGCCCCAGGAGGGAAGCGCCGGCGTTGAGCGCGAAAAACAGGCTGTATTCCTGCGCGGAAACCCCGAAGGTGTCCTGAAAGATGAAGGCCGANACCGCGAGGTAGGACATGAAGGGCATGGACATGGCNGAAAAGATGAGCAGCGGATAGAGAAAATTCCTGTTGCCGAGCGCCACGCCCATGCGNCGGAAGGTCGCGCCGAGGGTGAGCCCGCCGCGGCGGGGATTGGTCTCCCTGAGCCAGAGCGTGCCCACGAGCGCCACGCCGCCGCACAGGGCGAGGCAGAGGAAGATGCCCCGCCAGTCCACCATGAGCAAAAGCCAGCCCCCGAGCACCGGGGCTGTCAGCGGCGCGATGATGACCGTGGCCTGCATGATGGTCACCACTTTTTCCATGGAGCCGCCGCGNAGCACATCCTTGACGATGGCGAGCGACATGGCGCTGGCCGCGCCGCTGCCCACGGCCTGCACGCCGCGCCAGGCGAGCAGGCCGGCGATGGAATCGGTGAGGCAGATGGCNACGCTGGAAACGATATAGAGCACGGAACCCGCCAGCAGCACGGGCCTGCGGCCATATCTGTCGCTNACCGGGCCCCAGAAGAGCATGGAGACGGCAAAGACGAGCATGAAAGTGCTGATGGTGGCGCTGGCGAGCTCGTTGGTGGTGGCGAAGGTGCGCGCGATGGAGGGGAGNGCGGGCAGATACATGTCCGTGGAGATGGGGGCGAAGGCGCTCAGGAAGGAGAGATAGAGGATAAGGAAACGGTTTCCGGGATAAAAAAGGCGGTTTTTCATGGCGCAAGCCTAAACCCGAAGCGCCGGGGTGACAATCGGGTTTTCTGCTGCCGATTCGGTGAGAAAGGAGAGAAGGAAAGTGAGGGGAGGGTTTTCCGCCTACCGTCTGAAGCGAAGCGGAAGACGGGTGCTAGTGCCGGAAGAATCCTAAAAAATAAGATTTTTTGCTGCTTGCGCGCTAGCCGTTGGCGAGTCCACGAGCCTTACGGATAGCGACAGTGGCATCGTTGGGTACCCAGCGCGGTAACTAAGTGCTGTCTTCATCCGTAGCTTCCTGCGTCGCAACGGCTGAAGCAAGGAAGATAAAAATTTTCGAAGGGAGTGTACTCAAGTACTCGACCGAGGAAATTTTTCTCTGACGCAGCAAGCAGCAAAGCGGTAGCCGTTTGCAGGCTCTGCCTGCTTACGGATAGCGACAGCGGCACCGTTGATTGACCTTTGTGGTAACTTGCTGCTGTCTTCATCCGTAGCTTCCTGCGTCGCAACGGCTGAAGCAAGGCTGTTTTTGACGGATAATTTCGGC
>JAAUYX010000084.1 GCA_014804905.1 Desulfovibrio sp.
CCTCTACAACCGCCTTTTGGCGGACCCCGGGGCCTCGGTGCTCGAGTGCCTCGCCGGCATGGTGCCCGTGCGCCCGTGGGGCGCGGCGGACTGGCCGCAGCGGCTGCACCTCTTGACCGGGCCTTTCGGCGCGGGCAAGACCACCACGGCGCTGCGCTTCGCCCTCCAGCTCAGGGCGCATGACGCGGGCCTCACGGTGGCCTTCATCAACGCCGACTGCCTGCGCGGCAACGGGCGCCTGGTGCTTCGGCACTGGGCCGAGCTTTCCGGCTTCGCCTACCTGGAGGCGCCGGACCGCGACAGCATGGCCCGTGCGCTCACGCAGACATCCGGGGCCGATGCCGTGTTCATCGACGTGCCGGGCATGGCCGCGGGCGAAACGCTGGCCGAATGGCGGGAGGCCATGGGCCTTGACGCCGTGGCCGCGGACGAGGCGGCGAGCCATCTGGTGATGGCGCCCTTCTGCGACGCCCTCCAGACCAAGGAATTTCTCGGGCGTTACCACGCCGAGGGCCCGGCGAGCCTCGTCTGGGCCAAGCTGGACGAAGCCGTGAGCTTCGGGACCATCGTCCATGTGGGGGCGGGGGCCAGGCTTCCCGTATCCGCGCTTTCCTACGGCGCGGAGCTCAAGGAGAGCCTTTCCCCGGCCACGGAGCCGCTCATCTGGCGGCTGGTATTCAAGCGGCAGATTCCCGGGCAGGCGGCCCCCGCCACCCGCAGGGAAAAGGCGGCCCCGGCCGCCGGGCGCGCGCCCGGCAGGCTCGCGGGACGCACCGCCTAGGCATGTTCACAACGCGAGCACGCGGAGCAGACAGATGAGCGACACGCTACCCCTGGTCATGTCCGTCACTTCCGGCAAGGGCGGCGTCGGCAAGACGAACCTTTCGGTCAACCTAGCCTGCTGCCTCGCCCGCATGGGCAAGCGCGTGGTCCTCGTGGATGCGGACCTGGGGCTCGCCAATGTGGACGTGGTGCTCGGGCTCACCCCGCAGAAGAACCTTTTCCATCTCTTCCACGAGGGCGCGTCCCTGCGCGACGTGCTCTTTGAAACGCCCTACGGCTTCAGCATCCTCCCCGCCTCCTCGGGCGTGGGCGAGATGCTGGCCCTTTCCACGGGCCAGAAGCTCGAGCTCCTGGAAAGCGTGGGCGAGCTGGAGGACGAGGTGGACTGCCTGCTCGTGGATACGGGCGCGGGCATCAGCGACAACGTGCTCTATTTCAACCTCGCCGCGCAGGAGCGCCTCGTGGTGCTCACGCCGGAGCCCACCTCGCTCACCGACGCCTACGCGCTCATCAAGGTGCTCAAGCAGACGCACGGGGTGGAGCACTTCAAGGTCTGCGTCAACATGGCGCAGGACACGAAGAGCGCCAAGCAGATATTCTCCCGGCTCTACCAGGCCTGCGACCACTTCCTCGGCGGCGTCTCGCTGGACCTTGCGGGCATCATCCCGCGCGATACGGCGGTGCGCGAGGCCGTGGTGGCCCAAAAGCCCTTCTGCGTGGGCGACCTGGCGCAACGTCCGGTGGCGCAGGCCGTGGAGCGCCTCGCGCAGACGGTGGCCGGCTGGGAGCCGCCGCGCCAGACCGACGGCAATATCAAGTTTTTCTGGAAAAAGCTCCTGTTCGGCTAGCGCCGGACGCATGACCGTTCCGCCGTTCCCCTGCCGGGCGGGCAGAAGGGGGGCGGCAACCTCAAAGGCGGGTGGCACCCGCCGGGAGACGAAGAGGCACAACGCGGGAAGGATGCGATGAAAAGCGGCACTGCGCACGCCGAAGTTGTCCAGCCCTGGGAATCGCTGGAAACGGGCGCGACGGAATGGGGGGACTTTTCGCCCCATGAGCAGGAACAGATCGTGCGGCACTATGCGCCCAAGATCCGCTTCCTTGCGCTCAGGCTCAAGGCCAAGCTGCCCAAGAGCGTGGAGCTCGGCGAGCTCATCAGCTCGGGCACGCTCGGCCTTATGGAGGCGCTCGGCAAGTTCCGGCCCCAGCTCGGCATCCGCTTCGAGACCTATGCGGAAAACCGCATCCGCGGCGCCATGCTGGACGAGCTGAGAAGGCTCGACTGGTTCCCGCGCTCGCTGCGCCAGCGCGTGCGCGTGCTCGACGAGGCCATGCGCACGGTGGAGCACGAGCACGGCCGCCAGGCCACCGAGGAGGAGCTTCAGCGCATCACCGGGCTTGAGCTCAGGGAGGTGCGCCAGGGCCTGGAGGCCCTGCAGAACCAGCTCTGGCTCTCGCTGGACGCCATTCAGGACAGCGTCTCGGGCGACACCGTGGAAAACGGCGGCGAGCCTTACAGCGACACCGCCATGCGCGAGCTCGCCGAGCGCGTGGCCCCGCTCATCGAGCGCTTGACGCCAAGGGAAAAGTTGGTACTGTCGCTCTACTATACGGATGAGCTGAACATGCGGGAGACCGCCGAGGTGATGGGCATCACCGAAGGCCGCGTCTCGCAGCTCCACACGCAGGCCCTCAACCGCCTGCGGCGGGAGTTCGTCAGCCGCTACGGCGAATCCGAAGATATCTGAACCGCGGGAGAAGAGCCATGCCCTACAATCCCAATATGCGCGTCCTCATCGTGGACGATTTTTCCACCATGCGCCGCATNGTGCGCAACATNCTGCGCCAGCTCGGCTTCAACAACGTGGTGGAGGCCGATGACGGCACCACCGCCTGGGAGACCCTNAACCGCGAAAAGATCGACTTCATCGTCTCCGACTGGAACATGCCCAAGATGACGGGCATCGAGCTTCTGCGCAAGGTGCGCGCGAGCGAGCAGTTCGCNGACACGCCCTTCCTCATGGTCACGGCCGAGGCCCAGCAGGAAAACATCATCGAGGCGGCGCAGGCGAAGGTCTCCAACTATATCGTCAAGCCGTTCACGGCGGACACGCTCAAGCAGAAGATCGACAANATCTTCCCCTAGGCGTCNGAAGCACAGNGGGGCGGCATGACGCGCCCGCCCCCGGGGTGACGTGGTGGCAGAGACCAAGGTGAAACAGGCGGCCCCGCTCGATGTGGAGGTGGGGGCCTCGGGAGGCCAGCTCAACAAGGTGGAGCTGGACCTTGACGACGCGCCCTTCCTTCAGGAAGAGAAGCCCGAAACCGCGCCCGCGCCCCGCGGCGAAACCGTCCCGGCCGAGCCCGGCGACGCCGCGCCCGAAGGCGGCAAGGGGAAGGGCAGGAAGAAGCTCCTCATCCTCGCCGCTGCGGGCGGCGTCATCCTGCTCGTGGCCGCCGCGGCCGTGTGGTGGTTCATGTTCCGCACGCCGCCCCCGCCGCCGCCAGAACCGCCCAAGCCGGACGTGGTGGTGGTGCCCTCGGCCCCGGCCGCGCAGTCCAATCCNGANATCATCAAGGAATTCGCGCCCTTCGTTGTCCCCACNCANGAGGNGGNGGGNGGCACGCGCTTCCTTGTCTGCAAGTTTTCCGCCATCATCAAGGACCCGGCCCTGAGCCGCGAAATCGACCAGCGGATGCTCTCCCTGCGCGATGCCATCTATTTCTACCTGCGCAGCAAGGACGACGCCTTTCTCAGGGACGCGCGCAACGGCCAGCAAATCAAGTCCGACCTTTTGGGCGTGCTCAACGACTACATGGCGCAGGGCAAGATCGAGGACATCCTCTTCGAGAGCTACCTGAACCAGTAGNCGCCNTCGCGCGGAGGGCCCCATGAGCATCGACACCACCATGGCCGTGCTCTACGCCCAGAGCGGGCTCTCCACCNCCGTGGCCAACGCCGCGGCCGTGGCGCCCCAGGCGGCCGTGGCNATGTCGCGGGTGCTCGCCGCCGAACAGGCGCGCATGGAGCGCCAGCAGGTGGAAAAGAGCGAAAAGACCGACGGGCCGGGCATCCAGCCCGACGGGCATGGCGGCTCCTCCTGGTTCGGCAGCCGCCGCTGGCGCGGNCGGCGCATGGCGCAAGAGGCCGAAGAAGCGGACGAGGCCCGGCCCTCGGCGTCGCCGCTGGTGGGGAACCTGCTCAATGTCAAGGTGTAGGGTTTTCGTGCGCGGCCACGGAACAGGGGATGGCTTCCATGCCCAATGACCTCGTTTTCCTCATCTTNATNGGGNNNTGCACCCTGCTGGAACTCCTCGTGCTCGGCGGGGCCGTGGTCTTTTATCTTCGGCTGCGCCGCTCCGAGAGCCTGCTCAATTCCCTGCAGGACAACCAGCAGAGCCTGCTCGCGCGCATCGAGATGAACGCCCGCCTGGAGCGGGAAATCGTCGCCACCTTCGCCCAGCGCCAGGCGGAATTGCGGGAGCTGGACGAAAAGCTCTCNGACCGCGTGACCGAACTCAGGCGCCTGCTGGANCAGGCNGAGGGCATTTCGCGCTCGCCGCAATTCTTGCGCGANATCATCCTCAACGGGCGCCGCAAGGGNCTCTCCAGCCGNCAGATCGCCCGCAACGCGGGCCTGAGCGTGGACGAGGTGGAGCTCATCCTCGCGCAGGAGCCCTGAGCCGCATGGCCNNNGNCAANNTCGCCAAGACCAACGCCGCCCGCCTCTTGGACAGGCTGGGCATTTCCTANACCTTGCACCGCGTGGAGGTGGACGAGAGCGACCTTTCCGCCGCCACGGTGGCCGCGCGCCTCGGCGTGGATGCGGCGCGGGTGTTCAAGACGCTGGTGGCGCGNGCGGACGGNCCCGGCGTGGTCATGGCCTGCATCCCGGCCGTGGCCGAGCTCTCGCCCAAGGCGCTGGCGCNGGCCTGCGGNGGNCGCCATGCCGCCCTNGTGCCGCTCGCCGAAGTGCGCCCGCTCACGGGCTATGTGCGCGGCGGCTGCTCCCCGCTGGGNGNNAAGAANGCCTATCCCGTCTTNATGGATGAAAGCGCGCTNNNGTGGGAGCGCATCTTCCTGAGCGCNGGCCTGCGCGGCGTGCAGCTCGAGCTCGCGCCNNAGGACGCGGCCAAGGCCTGCGGCGCGACGTTCGCNGCNCTCACACGGGCCTGAAGCGCGTACCGNCGGGNCTTTGCCCGCCGGCCGCGCCCCTCCCGGCGCTCCGGCCCTGCCGGCGCTCCCGCCCTACCAACGTTCNCGGTGGATACGCTCGGGCATGAAGCGGCTGGCCTCGGCNAAGGGCTGGGCCGGATGCCCGGCGCAGATGAGCCCCAGCGGGATGACATGCTCCGGGATNCCGAGGATGCGGCGCACATTGCCCACACGTTCGGGCTCTGGGTGCACGGCGCACCAGACCGTCCCGATGTTCAGGCCGCGCGCCGCGAGAAGCAGGTTCTCGATGGCCGCGGAGCAGTCCTGCTCCCAGTGGCCCTTGGCCTTTTCCTCGTTGGGGTCGCCGCAGACCACGATGACCACCGGCGCCTGCGCGGCCATCTTCACATAGGGCGTGGCNTCGGAAAGCGCCGCGCGGNTNTNCGCATCCCGCACCACCACAAAGGCCCAGGGCCGCTCGTTCATGGCGCTGGGGGCCAGCATGGCGGCNTTGAGCATGGTTTCCACGTCGGCGTCGCTCACGGCTTCNTCGGTATATTTGCGGATGCTGCGGCGGGTGAAGAGGGCTTCGAACACATCCATGACAGGCTCCTTTGGTGGACGGCCGCGGCCCGGTCGGCGGCGGCCTGTTGCGCCCCGATTATGCGCCCCTCCCGCGGAAAGTAAAGGGCCGCGCGCCCTTGCGGGCCGGGGCGGGGAATGCTACGGTGCGGCAGAGGAGTGCGCGCATGGAAGTTCCCTTTCTTTCCGAAATCGTCATCATCTTCCTGCTTTCCATCGGCGTCACCCTTGTCTGCAACCGGCTGCGCCTGCCGGCGACGGTGGGCTTCCTCATCACGGGCGTGCTTTGCGGGCCCTCGGCCTTCGGTTTCGTCACCGACCACGAGGCCATCGACCAGGTGGCCGAGGTGGGCGTGGCCATGCTGCTCTTCACCATCGGCATGGANCTTTCCGGCGACGCCCTGAGCCGCCTCAAGCGCCCGGTCTTTCTCGGCGGCAGCCTCCAGATCGGGCTCACCATCGCGGCCGTGGCCGGGCTCGCCCTCGCCTATGGCACCAACTGGCAGACGGGCGTCTTCTGGGGCTGCCTCGTGGCGCTCTCCTCCTCGGCCATCGTGCTCCGCATCCTGCAGGAGCGCGGCGCCAGCAGCACGCCCACGGGCCGGCTCTCGCTCGCCATCCTCGTCTTTCAGGACATCATGGTCGCCCCCATGCTGCTCTGTGTGCCCCTGCTGGCGGGCACGCTGGACCTTTCGCTCAAGGACGCGGCCCTCTCCGTGCTCAGGGTGGCGCTCATCCTCGGCGGCGTGCTCGTTGTGGCGCATTTCGGTCTCAACCGCCTCATGGAGGCGGTGATGCGCACGCGCACCCGCGAGATCCTCCTGCTCACCACCCTGGGCCTCTGCCTGGGCATGGCCCTGCTCACCAGCTACCTCGGCCTTTCGCTTTCGCTGGGGGCCTTCCTGGCCGGGCTTTTGCTCGCCCGCTCCCAGTACAGCATGAGCGTCATCGCCGGCATCCTGCCCTACCGTGATGTGTTCATGAGCCTGTTCTTCATCTCCGTGGGCATGATGCTCAACGTGGGCTATTTTGCGGGGCATTTCGTCACCATTATCGTGGGCGCGCTGCTCTTTGTGCTCATCAAGAGCGTGCTCACCCTGCCCGCTGTGCTGGTACAGGGCTATCCGCTGCGCGCGGCCATCATCACCGGCCTCTCCCTCGCGCAAGTGGGCGAATTCTCCTTTGTGCTCGCGGCGCAGGGGCTGGCGGCCGGGCTGTTCGACCCGGACGCCTACCAGAATTTCCTCGCGGTGAGCGTGCTCACCATGATGCTCACCCCAGGGCTCATCGCCGTGGCGCCCTCGGTGGCTGATGCTGTGGCGCGGCTGAGGGGCCGGAACCTGCCCGCCGTGGCTGAGGCGGACGCTGAAAAGGACGGCGAGCTGGAAGATCACCTGATCATCGTGGGATTCGGCATCAGCGGCAAGCACCTCGCCCATGTGGCGCACGAATCCGGCATCCCCTACACCATCCTTGAGATGAATCCCGAGACCGTGCGCCGTTACCGCGACAAGGAGCCCATTGCCCAGGGCGACGCCACCCAGCCCGTTGTGCTGGAGCATCTCGGCGTGGAAAAGGCGCGCGTGCTCGCCATCATCATCTCGGACCCGGCGGCCGTGCGCGCCATCACCATCGAAGCGCGCAAGATGAACCCCAACCTCTACATCGTGGCGCGCACCCGCTTCGTGACCGAAGTCACTCCCCTGCACAGCCTGGGGGCCAATGACGTCATCGCCGAGGAGTTCGAGACCTCCATCGAGGTCTTCAGCCATGTGCTCGCCCAATATCTCGTGCCCCGGCAGGATATCGACGCCTTCGCCGCCCATCTGCGCGAGGCCAATTACCGCATGATCCGGCGCATGAGCACTACCGTGGATTCGCTCACCGACGTGGCGGGACGCCTCCCGGACATGGGCGTGCAGGCCATGCGCATCGGGGCCGACTCGCCCCTCTGCGGGCAGGAGCTGAAGGATTGCGGCCTGAGGCCGCACTATGGCGTAACCGTGGTGGCCATCCTGCGCCATGACGAGGTGGAGGCCGCGCCGGGGCCGCATTTCCGCTTCGAGGTGGACGACGTGGTCTATATCTTCGGCAGCAAGGACAAGCTGCTGGCGGTCAAGCCCGTCTTTTCCGGGCCGGTGCGCGGGCACGAGGAGGGGGGCGCGCAGGCGGCGATTGCGTGACCTCGGGTGTTCCCCGTGCCGGTTTCTACGCTTTTTCCCTTATGCATTCGGTCGAATGAAGGGCCAGTCCTCCATCACCAGCGGCACGCTTTCGTTGATTTCGGCCAGGGCCGCGCGCACGGCGCACTCCTGCTGTGGGGAGTACATCACCTTGAGCAGGGCGGTGCGCCGTTCCAACGTGGTGAAGAAGGCAAGGTTTTCGTAAGCCTCAAGAAGAAAGCGGAAAAGCGCCACATCCCCCGGAGCCAGCCGCACGAGCAGGCGGCCGCTGTGCCTTGGCGCCTCCGGGCAGGGGCGCGCCGTCATACGGCCCAAGCGGCCCAGCGGGCCAGAATGACAAGGCCGATGCCCACGGCGATGGTGACGAAGTAGTTTTTCGTCTTCCAGGCAACGAGAAAGGTGGGGATGGAGACCATGAGAAAGAGATTGCTCGTGGAGAGGTCGAAACGGCCGTCGTAGATGAAGATGTCCGGGCAGACCAGCGCCGCCATGACGGCCACGGGCACAAAGTCCAGCCAGCGGCGCAAGAGCGGCGGCAGGGAATCCCCGCGCAAAAAGGTCACAGGCAGTACCTTGGGGAGCACGGTCACGAGGGTGGCCGCCGCCACGCAGAGCAAGAGCGCCTCGTGTTCCCCGGTCCATGCAAGCCAGCCGCTCATGCCGCGTCTCCCACCGCGGGGCGCTCCTTGCGCAGGGAGAGCACCAGGCCCAGGCTCGCGCCCAGCACCGTGGCCACGGCCACGTTCCACTGGCTCATGCCGTTCGCCTTGAGCGCCCCGGAGAGCGCGCCGGTGAACACGGCCACCAGCACATGCAGGCGGCTTGCGCACTGGGGCACGAGCAGGGCGAGGAACATGGCGGTGATGGCGTAATCGAGCCCCAGCGGTCGCACGTCGTTGACGAGGTTGCCGCAAAAGGCCCCGATGGTGCAGCCCGCCACCCAGGAGATGTGGGTGGTGGAATTGCAGACATACATGGTGGCGGCATTGAGCGGCCAGCCCTCCTGCAGGGCGGTGATGTGCACGGCGAAGGTCTCGTCCGTGAGGCCGAGCCCGAGGAGGAAGCGTTTTATGCGTGAAAGGCGCGAAAGCCACGGTGATTCCGCGGCGGACATGAGCAGGTAACGCAAATTGACGATGCCCACGGCCGCGGCCGTGGAAAGGATGCCCGCGCCCCCTCCCCACAGGCTCGCGAACACGAATTGCCCGGAGCCGGAAAACATCAGCACGGCCATGGCCACGGCGAGCCCGGCGGGGATGCCGTTTTTCACGGCCAGCACGCCAAAGGCGAAGCCTACCGGCACATAGCCGAGGGTGATGGGAAGCGCGCGCCTGAGCCCCTCGGCCCAGGCCGGGCCGGGCTTGCGCACGCTGACTTCTGCTGGCATCAGGCTATCCTTGCCGGAAGCGGGCCCACAGGGCGGCATGGGACCGCCCGGACAAACGCCACGCCCGCCGGGGCGCTTCAGGCACTGGCTTTCGGCCTGTCCTCGGGCTCATCCACCTTGCGGGCGATCCAGACGGTGAGGATGATGCCAAGCACCAGGCCCACGCCCACGCCCACCAGAAAGACTTCCAGCGCGCCGTCCACAAAGAGCGCGTCCATGCGGAAGCAGAGGAAGATGACGAGCAGGGCGATGATGCTCATGACGATGAGGAAGAGTTTACGTCTCATGGCAGGCCTCCGGGGAGGAGAATACGGTGTTTCCGCCGAAGTTTCAAAGGCTTTCTGGCGCCCGTCAGGAGAGGAAAAGTGCTTGCCCTGATGGGTAATTTGTTATATTTTATGTTTTTGCTATAAAAATACTGTTACATCTCTTGCTGGAGTTGTTGCGGAATGCGAGGAAATAATGCAGCATCCGGAAAACCAGGGAGAAAACTCCTGATGGAGCATATTCCTGAGTGGTGAAACTCTACCATTCTCCCCGCTCCTATACATTCAAATGGTTGGTATCATCGAGGAATTGAAGGAGAACAGTGAAAATGAATGACCGATTCCCCATTACGCTTGATATGTTTGACCCGGATGACATCTATGATTCCTCGATTCTAGAGAGTTTTCCCCGCGAAGAGGCTTCCATAGAACTTTTTGATGAAAACTGTATGTTCCTTGCGGGCCTGATCAAGCGTTCCCGGCCAAGGACATTGCTCGAAGTGGGCGTTTCTGCCGGGGGCTCTTCCGCCCTCATGCTCCATGTGCTAGAAAAACTGGGGTTTGAAAGTGAACTGGTGTCGGTTGACCTGCAGGATCGCTGGTTCCATAACCCCAAATACCCCACTGGCTGGGCGGCAAAGAAGCTTCATCCCGACAAAAAGAACTGGCGTCTCTATACGGGAAAGTTTCTTCCCGAAATTATTGAAGATTTAAATCTCGAATTTGATTTTTGCTTTCTGGATACCGCCCATGCGGTCCCGGGGGAGATTCTGGATTATCTGGTGGTGCTCCCCTTTATGCGTGAAGGCGGCGTCGTCGCGCTCCATGATACCGCACTGTATTTTTTCAATGACCATTCATTACAAGGCTTTTGCCACCCGGCTTCTTCTTGATACCGCTGTGGGGAAGAAGGTCACACCTCCCAGGCTTTCAGAAAAAGATGCCAACCTGGGCGCTTTCGAGATAACGGCAGATACGTATAAGTATGTTGGCAATGTGTTCTCTGTGCTTTGTATGCCTTAGGGCTACCTTCTCGATCGCAGGCAGTTGCGGATATACCGGGAATTTTTCCTGCAGTATTATGGACGGGATTCAGCAGAGTTGGTTTGCAAAGGTGGCAGAGTGGAATACTACCCATTTTATCAAGTCCTTCCGAAAGACTATTAAACAGTAAAATTACGGACTAGACAATTTTACCATATGAAAAAGCTCAATGATGTCCTGTGGATGAAGCGAATTATTCGCTTCTTTATTTATAATTGTGGGAAGTTTGAATGCTGCCCCCTTGCCTTGATGAGGAACTGAGATGACCCGGCACTTTCCCATGCATCTTCAACTTATCGATCCCAACATCTATGATAGTTCTGCTCTGGATGGCTTTCCCTTCAAAGAATCCGCCATGGAGCTTTCTGGAGAAAATGCCATGTTCCTGGGAGGACTTCTCCGGCGCTACCGCCCAAAAACGCTGCTCGAAGTTGGTGTCTCGGCAGGAGGTTCGTCCGCCCTGCTGTTGCATGTTCTTGACAGGCTGGACATGGAAAGCGAAGTGGTGTCCGTTGATTTGAGTGAGCGCTGGAACAAGGATGCAGCCTTCGCCACCGGCTGGGCTGCTAAGAAACTCTATCCGGAAAAGAAAAACTGGCGACTCTATACGGGAAAGTTTCTTCCTGAAATTATAGAAGAGTTGAATCTTGAATTTGATTTTTGCTTTCTGGATACAGTTCATGCGTTGCCGGGTGAACTCCTTGATTACCTTGTTGTGTTGCCATTTATGCCCGAAGGCAGCATCATGGCGATGCATGATACTTCACTCTATTATCAGGTCAAAGACGCGCTGGCGACACGTGTTCTTTATGACGCCTCGGTCGGAAAGAAAATTATTCCCCCACAGCTGACACAAAACGATGCAAATCTCTCTGCATTTCAAATAACGGATGAAACATATAAACACGTTGTAAATATTTTTTCTGCGCTCTATATGCCTTGGGCATATCTGCTTGATGCGCCCCAGTTTCATATTTACCATACTTTTTTCAAAAAATATTACGGAGAAGAAGCAGCGGAATGGTTTACAAGAAGCCGCGACTGGAACAATAAGCACTGGATCAAAACAAGGGTCCGGGAAAAATTCCCCATACCGCGCCGCTCCTCTCCTGCTGAAGGGCAGTAGACGATTCGTGCCCGCGTGGTCGGAGGCCCCGCGAAGTTTTTCGGAGAAGTCCCTACTGGAACAGCGTGCTCATGCCGCGCAAAAGGTTGGCGAAAAGCCCGTCCATGCCGGTGATGAACTCCTCGATTTTGTTGGCCATGACCACCAGCAAAAGGCCCACGAAGAAGAAGCCCACGCCGATCTTGATGGGGAAGCCGAACTCCATGATATGGATTTGCGGCGAGGTGCGCGCCACGAGCCCCAGTGCCACTTCCACCAGAAAGAGCGCCACCATGACGGGCGCGGCGATTTGCAGCGCCAGCACGAAGACCTGGCTTGAGAGCTCCAGCACCTCCCAGAGCAGGTTCTCGCCGATGAAGAGCGCGCCCGGCGGCACGATGGCGAAGGACTGGGCGAAGCCCTTGATCATGTAGAGGTGCCCGTCGAGGGCGAGAAAGGTGAGCAGGCTCACCATCCAGAGAAAGAAGGCCGTGGCGCCGGTCTGGTTGCCGGTGATGGGGTCCGCGAAGTTGATCATGGTGAAGCCCATCTGGAAGCCCAAAAGCTCGCCGCCGGACTGGATGCCCATGAACAGAAAATTGACGGCCATGCCGAGCACGAGGCCCATGAACACCTCGCCCAGCGCCATGATGGCGAGGTCGAAGGGGTGCTCCGGCATGAGCGAGCCCGACAGCGAGAGATGCGGCCACACGGCCACGGTAAAGACCATGGTCACGGCGGCCTTGACCGACACCGGGATATTGTTGGTGGAAAAGATGGGCAGCATGAACATGACGATGCTCACGCGCATGATGGTGAGCAAAAAGCTCAGCACAGCGGTGGGATCGTAACTGAAGATGTCCATGCGGCTTGCTATGCAATTCGGCTGCCATGCCGGGCGGCGCTGAGGCCCGGACCTGCCGGGTCACGTCCGTAACCCAGGCCCGCGCCTATTTGTGCAGGCGTTCTTCCATGATTTCCTTGACAATCTTGTCGAGGCCCGCGAGGTCCGGCTTGGAGACCTGCCTGTCCGCGCCCACCTTGATGCCCTTGGCCCTGAGCGCGTCCGTGATGAGCGAGGAGAAGAGCACCACGGGCAGCTTGTGCAGGGCCGGGTTCTCGCGAATCTTGGTGGTGAGGGCGTGGCCGTCCATTTCGGGCATTTCGATATCCGAGATGACGAGGTCCACGATTTCGGA
>JAAUYX010000085.1 GCA_014804905.1 Desulfovibrio sp.
AAGGGGGCGACCTCGAGGCCCGCGTCTTTTGCAAGCTGCCCGTTGGGAATGAAGCCCGCGGCAAAGATGACGAGCTGGGCGGGCAGTTCGCGCTTGTCGGTGATGACCTTGGTGACNAGGCCGTTNTCGCCCTCGAGGCGCACGACCTTCTCNGANGTGTAGACCGAGACCTTGTTGGCCTCGCACTCGTGCTGCGCCATGAGCGCCAGCGTATGCGAGAGCGCGCCGGGGAGAATCTGGTCCATCATCTCGACCACGCTCACCTTGACGCCCCACATGTCGGCCAGCGCCACGGCGGCCTCGAGCCCGATGAAGCCGCCGCCCACGATGACGGCCTCGTTNACCTTGCGCGCCTCGCAGGCCTCGCGGATGGTGCGGGCCGCCTCCAGGCGGGTCAGCGAAAGCACATGGCCGAGCTTGGCGCCTTCCACGTCGGGCATCCGCGGGGTCGCGCCCGTGGCGAGCACGAGCTTGTCATAGGGGAGCACTTCCTCGCGGTTCTCGTCCAGCTTCTGCACGAGCACGGTCTTGAGCTTGCGGTCGATGGAGACCGCGCGTGTGCGCGTGAGCACGTTAACGCCCTTGAGCGCGCGGAAAAATTCCGGGTCGCGCACCACGCCCGCATTGGTGGCGCGCAGCTCGTCAAGGTTCTGCACCTCGGCGGACACATAGTAGGGGATGCCGCAGCCGCCGTAGGAGATGAAGGTATTCTCGTCCACAAGGGTCACTTCGGCATCCGGCGCAAGGCGCTTGCAGCGGGCGGCCGCCTTGGGCCCCAGCGCAACGCCGCCGATGATCAGAATCTTTTCCGCCATTGAGTCCTCCCTTGGCTTGGATTTTGGAGAAAAAGCGGTGCGTCCCGTGGGGCGCGGCCCGCAATTCACGCATTGCGGTCAGTTTGTGGAATCCGGCCGGGCGTCCCCGGACTTGGGGCTTTCCGCAAGCGCTTCCGTAAAGAGCTCGCGCCGCGCGGCCAGCTTGTCGCGCGCGTCCGTGATTTTTTCGGCGCGCTCGCGCTCGCGCGCCACCACTTCCGCAGGTGCGCGATTCACAAAGCTCTCGTTGCGCAGCTTGCGGTTCACCTCCACCATATCCTTTTCCAGCTTGGCGAGCTCCTTGTCGAGGCGCGCGAGCTCGTCGGCGAGGTCCACGGCGCCGAGGAGCGGCACGATGACCTGGCAGCCCCCGGCCACGGCAGAGGCGGCCGCTTTGGGCGCGGGCATGTCGGCGTCGATAATCAGCTCCTCCAGGCGCGCCAGCGTCTCGATGCAGACGCGGTTTTGCTCAAGGATGCGCGCCTGCGCCTCGTCCGCCGGGTGCAGCAAAAGCCGCACCTTGCGCGTTGGGCTGATGCCGAGCTCGGCCTTGATGGTGCGCACTGCCACGATGACGCCCTGCACGAATTCCATGGCCCGCGCCTCGTCCGGACGCACGCAGCCGGGCCGCGCGGGCGGGTACGGCTCCAGCGCGATATCCGTGGGCGCCTCGCCCGCGGGCACGGGCAGGGCCTGCCAGATTTCGGCCGTCACAAAGGGCATGATGGGGTGGAGCAGAAGCAATATCTCGCGCAGGGTCAACCAGAGTACATATTGCGCCCGGCCACGCACGGCCAGGTCGTCCGAGGCCATGTCCGGCTTCGCGAGCTCCAGATACCAGTCGCAGAACTCGTTCCAGAGAAACTTGTATCCGCATTGCGCCGCGTCGTTGAAGCGGTAGTCCTCCAACGCCTGGTCCATGTCGAGCTTCACGGCTTCGAGGCGGTCCAGTATCCACGCCTCGTGCAGGCTCACCGGGCCGGAAAGGTCCACGGGCGCGGGCGCCGTCTCCGGCAGGTTCATGAGCACGAAGCGCGCCGCGTTCCAGAGCTTGTTGACGAAGTGGCGGTAGCCCTCGATGCGCTCCTCGGAGAGGCGGATGTCGCGCCCCATGGCCGCAAAGGCCGTGAGCGTGAAGCGCAATGCGTCGCAACCGTATTTCTCGATCATGGCCAGCGGGTCGATGCCGTTCCCCTTGGACTTGGACATCTTCTGCCCCTGCGCGTCGCGCACGAGCGCATGGAGGTATATGTCGCGGAAAGGCGGCTCCCCGAGGAAGTGCTGGCCCATCATCATCATGCGGGCCACCCAGAAAAAGAGGATGTCAAAGCCGGTCACGAGCACGCTTGTGGGATACCAGCGCCTGAGCTCGGGCGTCATTTCGGGCCAGCCCAGGGTGGAGAAAGGCCACAGCGCGGACGAGAACCAGGTGTCCAGCACGTCCTCGTCCTGCACGAGGTCGTGGCTTCCGCAGCGCGGGCAGGTTTCGGGCGCGGTTTCGGCCACAATGAGCTCGCCGCACTGCTGGCAGGTCCACGCCGGTATGCGGTGGCCCCACCAGATTTGGCGGCTGATGCACCAGTCGCGGATGGTGTCCAGCCAGTGATAATAGGTCTTGAGCCAGGTCTCGGGGAAAAGGCGCGTGAGCTCGGGCACGGCGGCGCGCGCGGCAGGGGCCATCCTGGTGGTGGCCACGAACCACTGGCGCGAGACGTGCGGCTCCACCACCGTGTGGCAGCGGTAGCAGCGGCCCACGGCGTGGTTCAGCTCCTCCTCGCCGCGGGCGAGGCCTGCTTCCGCAATGTCTTCCACAATGCGCTTGCGGGCCTCCTCCTTGGTCAGCCCCACATAGGGGCCCGACTCCNGCTTCATGCGGCCGTCCTCGTCGATGACCTGGAGAAATTCCAGCCCGTGGCGCTGGCCGAGCAACCAGTCGTTGTGGTCGTGCGAGGGCGTTACCTTGAGCGCGCCCGTGCCGAATTCCCTGTCCACATAATTGTCCGCGATGATCGGAATCTCGCGGCCGAGCACCGGGACCACCACGCGCCGGCCCACGAGGCCCGCATAGCGCTCGTCCTCGGGATGNACGCAGACGGCAGTGTCGCCNGGGATGGTCTCNGGCCTGGTCGTNGCGATGACGATCTCGCCGTCGCCGTCGGCGAGCTTGTAGGCNACCTTCCAGAGGCGGCCGGGCTGGTCCTCGTGCTCCACCTCGTCGTCGGCGAGCGCGGTGTGGCAGCGCGAGCACCAGTTGATGATATAGTCGCCGCGNTAGATGAGCCCCTCGTTGTAGAGCTGCACAAAAACCTTGCGCACGGCCGCGGAAAGGCCGTCATCCAGCGTGAAGCGCAGGCGCGACCAGTCNACCGAGCAGCCCAGCGCCGCNATNTGCTNGAGGATGCGGTGGCCGTAGTCGGCGCGCCACTGCCAGACGCGCTCCACAAAGGCCTCGCGGCCGAGGTCCTTGCGGCTCTTGCCTTCCTTGGCGAGCGCGCGCTCCACCACGTTCTGTGTGGAGATGCCCGCATGGTCAGTGCCCGGTATCCAGAGCACATTCTTGCCCTTCTGGCGCGCGTGGCGGCAGAGCACGTCGATGAGCGTGAGGTTGAGGGCGTGGCCGATGTGCAGCGCGCCCGTNACGTTGGGCGGCGGGATGACGATGGAATACGGCTCGCCCGGNGCGTCCGGGNTNGGGGTGAAGGTCCCGCNTTTTTCCCAGTGGTCGCGCCACCGGCGTTCCACNTCCTGGGGCTCGTAGCCCTTGGGGAGGGTCTCCGCCATCTTGCATTCTCCGTGAAAAGGCGGCAATAGNGCGCCATGCAGCGCGAAAGCAGCGTCCACATCCTGTGGGATGCCTCCCACATCTGGGGCCTCATGGCCTGGCGCGCCCTGCGCGCCCTGGGCGTGCCCTCGCGGCTGGTCAAGGCTAAAGAAATAGCCGAAGGCGCGCTTTCTGGCAAGCCGGGACGGGACGGGCGCGCCCGCCTCCTCCTGGTGCCGGGGGGCAGCGCCGGGCGCAAGGCGCGNNNGCTCGGNCNTGNNGGGCGCGAGGCCGTGCGCGACTTTGTGCGCCAGGGCGGCGCCTACCTCGGCTTTTGCGGCGGCGCNGGCCTTGCCCTCTCCCATGCGCGGGAGGACCAGGGCCTNGGCCTTTGCCCGTGGACCCGCGCNCCCTATGCCCAGCGCTTCCAGCACCTCGTNTCNGGCCATGTGCTCGCCCACGCGCCGGATGCGCCGGGCAAGGCCCCGGACGGTCTTGCGGCGACCATTTCCCTCCCCGTNTGGTGGCCCGGACGCTTCGCCCCNCAGGAGACCGGNGCAGAGGTGAGCATTCTCGCCACCGGCATGGCGCCGGACGCCGACCTCTGGCTCGCGGACCTNCCGCTCTCGGGCGTGTCGCCCCGNATGCTGGANACCTGGCGGGTGTGCTANGGCGTGGACCTTTCGCCGGACTTTCTCGCCGGGCANCCNCTGGTNGTGAGCGGCACTTTCGGNGAAGGCCGCTACCTCCTCAGCTATTCCCACCTCGAAACGCCGGAAAGCCCTGCGGCCAATGCCTGGCTTGCCCGCATCCTGCAGGGCTTCGGCATTGCGGTTCCGGCTGCGACCGCAGTGCCCGCGTGGCGGCTGGACGCCGATGCGCCCGCATCCCCTCCTCCCGCAGGCCCGGCTTCGGGGGCCATGGCAAGCCTNCGCCGCGCCCGCGAGCGCCTGCTCGCCCTGCTCGCGCTTGGCGGTGAGCAGCGCCTGTTCTTCAGGCGCACCTCCTGGCTNTGGGGCTGGCGCTCAGGCCTCCCCGGCATGGCGCTCAACAATCTTGCGGCCGCCTTTGCGGAACTGGAGGCGCTGGCGCGCAGGGATGCCGCAAACGCTGCACAGAACGCCGCCCGCCACAGGCTCGATGCCTTCGGGCAGGCCATCGGCCCGCGCCTGAAGGCGCTTTTGCCGCTCTTTGCGGAGGGGGCCGAGTCCTGGCTTATGGCGAGNCGCCTTTCCGAGATGCTTGCGCCCACGCTGCCCGACGCNGTGGACAGCAAGGGGCTCGCGCANCAGCGCGTGGCGCTTTTCGGGCATCCCATGCAGGGGGGCGGCATTGCGGAAGAGCTGCTCCAGATGGCNGAGGAGGGCATCTANGNAGGCCAGGACCTGGCCNGGGCAGCAGAGGGNTGAGCNGCNTTGGCTCTCCCTCNCCTCGCAGNNCAAAACGCCCCCGGTTCCGCAGGGAACCAGGGGCGAATATGGTTCTCCCCGAAGGGAGGTGGAGGCTGGCGGAGCGGAAGGGACTCGAACCCTCGGCCTCCGGCGTGACAGGCCGGCGTTATAACCGTCTTAACTACCGCTCCGTAATGGCCCGCCCCGCANTGCGGGGTTGGCGCCGGGCCGGGCNNNTGGTGGTGGGCAGTACAGGACTTGAACCTGTGGCCCCCGCCGTGTGAAGGCGGTGCTCTACCAACTGAGCTAACTGCCCTCCCGGAGCAATTTCATTATTCCACTTGGGGCCTTGCGTCAAGGCAAAAGTTCCGTAAAAAAATTTTTACGGAAAAATTTTTTAAAGCATCCGGAATTGCACGAAAAATTTTTTGCGAGTAGGGAAAGACCGCCCGCGCGTCTTGCCGTTCAGCGCAAGCGGTGTTAGTTCTTGCGCCACACGGATGCAAGGACAGGAAATGACGAGCACGCGCGCCTGGGGCCTTTTGCTGGCCCTTGCCTTTCTTCCCCTTCTTCCTGACGCCGCACGGGCGGCGGTCATCGACGGCAACCGCATCATGGACCAGCGCATGAGCGAGAACCTCTGCGCCATCACCTTTGATGACGGCCCCTCGCGCTATACCGGACATCTGCTCGACATGCTCCGCGACTACGGCATCCCGGCCACTTTCTTCCTGCTGGGCGNNAATGCCGAGCGCAATCCCGCCATGGTGCGNCGCATCGTCGAGGAAGGCCACGAAGTGGGNAACCACTCCTGGTCGCACCCCAACCTGCGCACTCTCGCGGCCGAGGCGCAGGAGCAGGAAATCGGCGCNACCGACACCCTCTTGCGCGCGCTCGGCGCAAGCCCCTCCTACCTGAGGCCCCCCTATGGCAACTTCGACGCGCATACCCTGGAAATAGCGCACAATCTCGGCGTGGACGTCATCCTCTGGTCCATGGACAGCCATGACTGGAAAAGCCTGCCGCAGGACTATGCCAAGCTGCGCTCCACCCGCGGCACNCAGTATGAGAGCGGGGATTTGCGCGGCATCTTCCTCTTTCACGATACGCACAAGAGCACCGTNGANGACCTGCCGCGCATCATCGCCAACCTGCTCGCCGGGGGCTGCCGCCGNTTCGTCACGGTNAGCGACTATCTTGCCGCGGCCCCGGACCCGGAGCCGGGGCTGCTCATGACGCGGCGCCCCGCAGCCTCACGGCCGCCCCTNGCCATGCCCTCGCTGGCCGTGCAACACCGCCGCGCAAGGGCCNGGGCNCCCCTCGCCATCCCGCTTGCGCGCTGCAGCCGTCCCTGGCAGGCTTCCGCAACNGCGACCGCAACAGCGCCCCGCAAGGCGCCGCNGCCCNCNGCAACGCCGCTTGACGACATCGACGACGCCCATGCGGCCGACGATTCCCGCGCCGCCGCGGAAATCTAGTCGCCCTTTCCGCAACAGCATCCGCAAGCTGGCCCGGCGTCCCGCCTGTCAGGCCGGAAAGACCTGCGCCTCGTACCAGAAGAGCCGTGCCTGCGGCAGCCGCCATGTGCCTTGCGGAACGCCCGCCTTGCGGCAGAGATTTTCCAGATAGGCTTCCCGGTCCCAGCCCTGNTCCACCGGGACCTGCGGCAAAAAGACGCCNGTGCGGCCGCCATATTGCAAGGCGAGGCCGTGCCTGCCCACCTCGATACGCNCAGGCTCCGGGCAGGGCGTGAGTTCGTCCAGCACGGAGATTTCAAGGTCCGCCTGCGCCCATTCCCNCGCCGTCAGCGGCGGGAAACGCGGGTCTTCCAGCGCAGCGGCCCGCGCCATGCGCCAGACATTTTCCTCCAGCGGCTCGCGGCCCACGATGCTGCCGATGCAGCCGCGNAGATTGCCNGCGAGCGTGATGGTCACAAAAGCGCCGAGCGGCCGCCCGAGCACCGGATGCTNCTCGCGGCCNGGCGCATCCGGGCTTTTCAGTGCCTCGGAGAGNCTCGTNACNTNNGGCATCACCGGCTCCGCGCCCACGGCCAGCGCAATNGACTGCCGCGCCAGCCGGGAAAGCCAGGNCCGCTCTTTTTCATCAAGATTGAAGGATACTGCCATCTTGCCCCCTGATTGCAATGTNCGCGCCGCCCGTGNAGACGGCGGCGGGCACGGCCTGGCATTGCGNTTCCNCTCTTTATCCGCNCTCTCTTGCTCCCGCACGCCTCAAGCCCGGCAGGGAAAAGGNTACACCCGCCCTTCCCACCTTATGGGCGCACGAAGCTCCGGTCNGCTTGCGGCCGGGGATAGTTCCCNCTTTCCCCTGCAAGCTCCTCAATCGCGCNTCGCCTGCNCNCCCTGTGNAACACCGCAAGCCCGCAGCAACCGTCGTGCGGATTGCCATAAACAAGAAATGCCACAACCAGGGGTTGCGGCACCTCTTGAACTTGCCTGCGCCTCCACGGCGCGGCAGGCGTGATGACTAGTCTTCGCCTTCGGCGTGGCCCTGCTTGCCCGCGCCCTTGAGGCCATACATGGTGGTGGAGCCCGAGGACCAGAACTCCAGCACCTGGTCGTTGACGAGGGCGGTGAGGATTTTCTTCACTTCGCGGGGCTTCATGTCCGGGAAGAGGGCCACGAAGTCATTGAAGTAGAACTTGGACTTGGCGGCAGACTTGCCCTTGAGGAAGTCCACGACGACCGCTTTTTGCTGATCCGTAACGTCGGCCATTTTCTCTCTCCTGAAGGAAACGCGGCCCGGCCTTGGGGGGCCGGGCCGCAGGTAATGCCTAGAACTTGAACTGGGTGCTCTGGCGCCAGCTGTAGTAGGCGGATTCGCGGAAGTCGTCGATGAGGTGCTCGGTGAACTCGAGGCCCGTCAGCCTGAAGAACTCCTCCCAGCCGATGCGCTCCGCCCAGTCGCCCAGGCGCTCGTACTTTTCGGCATTGGCCGAATAGACGTCGATGATGTGGCGCACCGTCTTGGTGAGGGTGGGCCAGCGCGGCGGCTCGTTGGGGATGAAGGCCACGACGACCTTGGAGAACTTGGGCCAGGTGATGCGGTTGGAGACCTTGCCGCCCACCATGATGGCGATGCCGTCGCTCTCGCCGTCGGCGATGGGAAGGGCCGGGCACATGGTGTAGCAGTTGCCGCAGTACATGCAGCGGTCTTCCTTGATGGCCACGGAGTTCACCTTGTTGCCGTCAAACTCCACCTTGGTGGGGCGCACGGCGGCNGTGGGGCAGGCGGCCACGGCCAGCGGGATTTCGCAGAGCTGGTCGACCCAGGCGGTGTCGATCATCGGCGGCTTGCGGTGGATGCCCACAAGGCCGATGTCCGAGCAGTGCACGGCGCCGCACATGTTGATGCAGCAGGCGAGNGCCACGCGCACCGGGGCGGGCATACGCATGTGGATGAAGCCGTCGAAGAGGGCGTCCATGACGGCCTTCACCGGGCCGGAGGCGTCNGTGGCCGGGGTGTGGCAGTGGATCCAGCCCTGGGTGTGGATCATGTTGCAGATACAGGCGCCCGTGCCGCCCACNGGGAACTTCTGCGAGCCGCCCGCGAACTTGCGCGAGTTGAGGTCGTCGCGCAGGGCCTTCATGGTGGCTTCGTCCTTCACCATGAATTCNATGTTGTTNCGNGTGGTCCAGCGCACATAGCCGTCNCAGTANTTGTCGGCGATGTCGCAGATTTCGCGGATNTGGGTGATGGACATGGTGCGCGAGCCGCCGCAGCGCACGGTNTANACCTTGTCGCCGCTNTCGGCCACATGGAGGAGNACGCCGGGNTCGAGGANCTCATGNTAGACCCACTTGCCGAAGTTCTTGGCGATGACCGGCGGGAAGTACTGGTTGTATTTGTGNGGGCCGATNTCNGNGATNCGGCCTTCCATGGGTTTCTTGGGATCGTACCCCGTAGAGATGAATGCCATATCTGTGTCCCCCTTTGGCTAGCGCTGATGACGTTGACGGTAGGCCTTGAGGTCGTGCGTCCAGCCACCGGGCACTTCGCTCTCCTTGAAGAAGATGAAGGGGTTGGTGCGCGGATTCTTGACCTGGCAGGGCATGGCCGGGGTCTCGGTGGCNTCGAGCAGCTTCTGGAAGGAGAGGCGCTTCATGGTNTCGCCCACGCGCTCGCGGTTCTTGCCTTCTTCCATCCACCAGTCCCAGATNTTTTCGATGACTTCCTTGATGTCNTCGTAGGGCTCTTCACAGGAGATGAAGGGAATGAGCACCGAGCCCATCTGCGCGCCGTCCACGACCGGGGCCTTGGCGCCCACGAGGATGCAGGCGCCGCGCTCGTCGCCGATGTGCAGGGCCTGGGGCATGGTGTTGATGCAGTGCATGCAGCGCACGCAGTCGGCGGTCTTGATGGAGAGCTTGCTGCCGTCCCATTTCATGCACTGGCTGGGGCAGCGGGCGATGACTTCCTTCTCGATGTTGAACGGACCCCAGTCACGACCGGCATGGGCGCCCGCGTTGGGCTTGATCTCGCCGGCCACATAGGCCTTGACCTTTTCCTGGTCGATCTTGATGTCGTCCTTCCAGGTGCCGATGACGGCGAAGTCGGAGCGGGCCATGGCGCACACGCAGCCATTGGGGCAGCCGTCGAACTTGAACTTGAACTTGTAGGGGAAGGCCGGGCGGTGCAGCTCGTCCTGGTAGTCCATGGTGAGCTGGTAGCACATGTCCTGCGTGTTGTAGCAGGCGAACTC
>JAAUYX010000086.1 GCA_014804905.1 Desulfovibrio sp.
GGCCGAGGATGTGCGGGCGCTCGCGGCCTGCGGGGCCGCGCCCGCGCTCGCCCTGCTGGATGACGGCCGCCCGCTGGGCCGGGACGCCCTGGGGGACAGGTTCGCGGCTGAGCTCTTCCGCGGCGGGGGCGCGGCCGTCCTTTGGGCTCAGGGCGGCGGGGCTACCGACGCGCCCCAGTTGCTCGACAGGCCCCAAGTGTTCGCCCCGGTCTTTCCCGAGCCCTGGTCCGTCTACCGGCCCGAGCTTGCGCCGGAAAGCGGCCTCTTTCAGGGCGGCTTCCAGTTTTCCGCCTATGCGGACCCGGCTCTCCTTCAGCATGGCGGCTGGCGGTCCGCGGCCGAAAACGCGGGCGCCGGGGCCGTGGCGCGCCTGCCCTTTGCGCGTGCCATCCTTGCCCTTTTGCAGGGGGCGCGGCTGCTTTTGCCCTGGCTCACGGTGACGGGCATTTCCGATGTGCGCTTTTTCGCGCAGCCGGAAATCTTTCCCGGCATCACCCGCGAGGGCCGCGTGACAGCGCGCGGCCGCCCGTGGATCATGCACGACGGGGCCATGACCCGCATGTGCCGCACGCGCCTCGACATGCGGGGCCTCACGGCCAATGGCCGCCATACCGATACCTTTTCGCCGCTCGCCGAGGGCATGGCCCTTCTGGCCTCGGGCCCGCGCGACGCGCCCCCTCTGGGGGCGCTCCCTCCGGGCCCTGACGAGCCCCTGCCTGCGCCCGAGCCCCTGCCGCTCCAGCAGCTCTATGCCCGCCTCGGCTTCGGGCCGGACTGGCGGCTTCTTTCCCGGCTTGTGCCCGTGCTGCGGCGCCAGGCGGGGGACGTGCTCGCCGTGCATCGGGGCACGCTCGCCCCGGAGGGCGTGGGCCGGGGCGCACAGGATGGCGACGCACCGGCCATTGCCCCGCGGGCGGATTGGGGCTATGCTTACGCATTGCGCCTCACAGCCGCCGTCATGGAAAGCGCCTCGCTGGTGCTCGCGCACGAGGCCGCGTCCGCAGAGGATGAGGAGGCCGGGGCCACGCACTGGCGCTGCGAGGGCGTGGGCTATCTGCGCTTCGGGGCGCTCGCCGCACAAGGCCCCGCGGCCACCGGGCGCCCGGAGGCGCTGGAGCTTCGGCGCACCTGGGATGACGGCAGGCGCGTGCGTTTTGACGCCGAGGTCGCGGCGCCCGGCGGCGAGGTGCTCCTCACGGTGCACCATCTGGAATTTGAGCGCCAGGCCGCCGCGGGCTAAGGCCCGTGCGGGGGCGCCGGGCACGGACAGAACAGGGACAGCCTTCCTCCACGACTCCTTAAAAATACAACTGCGCCAAGGTTTTTGCCCATGATTCCATTTTCCCGGTTTTCCCGTGCGAAAGCCCTGCCCGCGGAGGCGGCGCACGGCCCCGGCCTGCGCCCCAAACTGCGCCTAAGCGGCCTCTGCCTGGTGGCCCTGCTCCTCTTTCTGGTGGCGGCGTGCTCCTCCAACAAGGCGGGNATGAAGTCGCCNGAGCTGCCGCGGCGGCACTGGCTGGAGGACGCCCCCGGCGTGCCCGTGGAGAACAAGGAGAAGCTGGAGGCNGTTGTCCCCAACCTCTATGACCCGGACAAGCAGTTCAGCTTCGAGGAACTGGTGTTCCTCACCATCCAGCAGTCGCCCCTGCTCGTGAACAGCGCGGTGGACCTGGANATCAACCGCCTCGCGCGCACCAATGCGGGCTGGAAATACCTGCCCGAGCCGCGCATGACGCTCACGGTGTCCAACAACCTGACGCGCTACAACATGGACATGAAGAACACGCCGTCCGATTACGGGCGGCCCAGGATGCGCGCCACCTTCCATGCNCCCTTCCCCAACCCNGTNGCNACCTACTATGAGAACAAGGTGCAGCAGGGCCTTGTGAACGTGGCCATTTCCACGCACCGCAAGGCCGTGGGCGACGTCATCTACGAAATGGCGCAGAGCTACCTCAAGCTGGAGGCGCGGCGCAGGATACTCGCGGCGCAGAAGGAGCTTTTGCCCCTGGGCACGAGCCTTGTGCAGTACTGGCAGCAGGTGGAGGCGGTGGACGGTCGCCAGGGCACGTCCCTGGACGTGGCGCGCCAGAGCCAGCGCGAGCGCGAGCTCAATGTGGAAAAGAGCACCCAGGAGGAAACCATCGAGCGCACGCGCATCAAGCTCATCGCCGGGGTGGAGCCCGAGCAGCGCCTCAAGGTGGACACCGAGGGCGCCGACGCCATCCTCAAGGACTTTGACGGCCACGCCCTCAAGTGGGAGGACCGCTGGCCCATGACCGAGGACGAGCTTTTGCTGCGCGCCCAGCTCAAGCTCAGCGACTACAACATCATGCTGGCCTGGGCGCAGTATGTGCCCAACATCAACCTCTATCTCAACGACTCGCCGCCTGCGGGCCAGTACCAGCCGCCGGGAGGGCAGGATGACTACTTCCTGCATGTGACCTTCACCTTCCCGCTCATCGACTGGGGACGCCGCTACCGGGACGTGCAGACCGCGCGCATGAAGAAGGCCCAGGCCTTCCACGACATCGCGCGCAGGCGCACCGAGTATTCCTACAACTGGCTTCAGGCCGAGCAGCGCGTGTCCCTTGCCGAGACCGACCTCAAGGTGCAGCAGATACGCCTCGAGACCGCGGACATGAAGTACAAGGAGGCGCGCATCGCCTTTGACGAGGGCACGGCCGAGCTGCCCCAGCTGGTGGAGCGCGAGGAGGCGGCCGTCAACGCGCGCATCAACTACATCAGGGCCGAACTGGAATACAATCTCGCCCGGCTGCAATGGATGCAGCGCGCCAACCTGCTGCAGGAGCGCTATCTCGGACCGCCCGCCAAGGAGATCATCTGATGTTGTCAGCAAAGTTCCTTCCGCGCGGNNTCCTCTGCGCGCTCGCCGCCCTCGTGTGTGCGGCCTCGCTCGGGCTCGCCGAAGCGGCNCGCGCGGCCGAGNCCATCATCCTCACGGGCAAGGTGGTGACCACGGTCACGCGGGCCGTGCCCGTNCCCTTCAATTCCGTGGTGGACGAGGTGCTCGTCAAGCCCGGCGAGGCCGTGGAGGACGGTTCGCCCCTCGTGCGCTACCACCTCCAGGACGAGGCCGAGCGCATCCTCCAGCGNGAGGTGACGAACGGAGCGGGCATCGAGGGCCTGAACGGCCAGGTGCTCGACCTNGAGCGCCAGCTCAACCAGACCACGGCCGAGCGCAACAAGGCGCGGCAGCTCGTTNCCTCGGGCCTCGGCTCCAAACAGGCGCTTTCGCGCCTCGAGNCNANCGTGGCCTCGCTGCAAAAGCGCATTGCGCTNNTGCAGACCACCATCCGCAAGAACGAGAGCAATTTNGCGGCGCGCCTCAAGGAGCTTTCCGGCTATTTCGGGCAGCCCATCAAGGANGGCGAGGAANTGCCCNCCACCCTTGTGCTCACCTCGCCCATCAAGGGCTATGTGCTGTCGCTTNCCNCCNACCTCGACCCCGGCAACCTCATGGCCGCCAATTCCGCGCCCGTGCAGGTGGGGCAGCTCAACCCGGTGCTCATCCAGGTGCCCGTCTANGAGGCGGACGTGAACACCATCAAGGTGGGCGACAAGGCNCAGGTGGAGATCCCCTCCCTCGGCGACCGCAAGTTCACGGGCCTCGTGAGCGAGATTTCCTGGCTCTCCACGGACATGAACGTGGCGAACCCCTCCTACTACACGGTGGAGCTCACCGTGCCCAACCCGGACCTGGTGCTCAAGCCGGGCTTCAANGCCGTGGTGCGCTTCGGCGGAGGCGGAAAAGCGGCGGCCCAATGAAGCTCAAGAGCATACCGCGNCGCCTCGGCTATATCCTNGGCGCGCAGTGGACGCGGGACCTCGCCTGGACGGCCTTCACCATNCTGCTGGCCAGGCGCAGCCCGGACATCCTCGGGCAAATCGTGCTCGCGCTCACCTTCGGCTACCTCGTCAAGACCGTGGCCGACGTGGGCCTCAATGACTTNCTCCTCTCCACCTTCGCCAGGCGCGAGGGCCACCCCCGGGCGCTCCTCGGCGAGGTGAGCTGGCTCAAGCTCGCCGTGCTCGTGGTGGCGCTTTGCGTCACCTGGCTNGTCACCGGCTGGCAGGACTACACCCCGGAGCTCAGGCTCGTGGTGCTCGCCATTGCCACGGGCCTGGGGCTGGACGCGGTGGCCGATTCCTTTTTCAATCTCTGTCAGGCGCNGGGGCAGGCAGGACGTGGAAATGCGCATCCGCGTGCCCTCGGCGCTCGTCGGCATCGGCTACGGCATCGTCTGCGTGCTTGCGGGCGCGCCGCCGCTCGCCATCGCGCTTTTCAAGCCCATCGAGGCCCTGCTCGCCATCGGCTTCTCGCTGCTGGCGCTTCGGCGCAATCCCCTTGCGGGCGTGGGCTTTGCCGGGATGCTGCACCTCGCGCGCGAGATGCGCCACGGCCTCATCTTCACGGGCATGGCCGCCTGCGCCATGTTCTACAACAAGATCAACGTCATCTTTCTCAAGAATTANGGNGGCAATGCGGATGTGGGCGGCTACGGCGTGGCCTGGGAGACNGTNGAGGGNCTTTCCGTGCTCGTCTCAAGCGCCCTGCTCGGCAAGGTCATCTTTCCGCTCCTGGCGAAGCTCTGGCAGGAGAGCCGGGCGGCCTTCCGCCGCCTCGCCGGNCAGACGGCNCGCTCCCTCTGGGCCGCGTCGCTGCCCATCATCTTCATCATCTGCNTGGAGAGCGACCGNATNCTCACCTTNATCTACGGGCCGGACTACGCCAGCGCCGTGACCGCGCAGCAACTGCTCACGCCCTGCCTCGCCACGGCCTTCCTCCACAATCTCGCGGCCTANGCCATGATTGGCATGNGGCGGCACAAGCTGCTCTTCGGCTTCTACCTGAGCGGGCTCGTGGTCAACATCGTCTGCTGCTGCACCCTCATTCCCGCGAGCCCGCTNGTNGGCGCGGCGCTNTCGCTCACCATCACCAAGGTCTGGGTGGCCGTGCTCACGGTGAGCTATTTCCAGTGGGCGGCCNGGCCCATGACCGTCGCCCAGTGGCTGCTCATGGGCGCCTGCNCGGCACTCAGCGTTGGCCTGTGGTGGGGCCTGGGGCTCTTCCTCCCGCGGGAGCTCGCGGAACTGGCGGGCCTTCTGCCGCTGCTCGCGCTTTTCTGGCGCTGGCGCCCTCCGCCGCCCTTCGAGACGGCCCACGAACTGGAGCAGGATACCGGCGCGGGCCCCGGCATTGACGCTGAAGGCCGCAGCAGCTAGGCTCGGGCCATGGATTGCCACTTCAAGCCCCAGCGGCGTCGTTTCCTCGAGGGGGCGGCCGCCTTCGCCGTGACGGCGCTGGCCCCGGCTCCGGCCCGCGCGGCCGCAGGGCGGGCCACCATGACCACAGTCATCGACGTGGACGCCTGCAACGGCTGCGGGGCCTGCGTCAACGCCTGCCGGGCGCGCAATCTCGCCCGCGTGCCGCTGCCCGTGCATCCCATCCCCCAGCCCTATCCGCCGGGCGTACGCATCCAGGACTGGTCGGACAGGCGCGACGTCACCGACCGCCTCACCCCCTATAACTGGCTCTATATCCAGTCCTGCAGCATCCGTACGGGCGGGGCCACGCGCCGGGTCTTTCTGCCCAGGCGCTGCATGCAGTGCGTCAATCCGCCCTGCGTCAACCTCTGCCCGGCCGGCGCCGCGCGCCAGCGCTCCACCGGGGCAGTCTATATCGACGAAAATTTCTGTCTGGGCGACGGCCGCTGCATCCGCTTCTGCCCGTGGAACATCCCGAGCCGCCAGTCGGGCGTGGGCGTCTATCTCGATCTTGCGCCGCGCTATCTCGGCAATGGCCAGGTGTTCAAGTGCGACTACTGCGTGGACCTGCTCGCCGAGGGGCTGCCGCCCGCCTGCGTCAGCGCCTGCCCGAGGAAGGCCCAGCATTTCGGCCCACGGGAAGAGATGTTCGCGCTGGCCGAAAAGCTGGCCGCCGAGCGCCAGGGCGATGTCTATGGTCGCACCATCAATGGCGGCACCAACACCCTCTATGTGTCGGAGCTCACCTTCCGGGACATCGAGGTGGAACTGCTCAGGCAGGACCAGGTGGGCCAGGGGCGCCCCAGCCTCAGGCCGCCCGGCGCGACCATGACCAAGGAAAATGACCTGCTCGGCTGGGTGCTGGCCGCGCCGCTCGCCGGGGGCGTACTCGCGAGCCTGCGCCTCTGGCGCGACAGCCAGAAAGGACGCCGCCCATGAAGGACCGCGGGCCGCTCTTTTCCTCCTTCATCCTCCTCGTGTGGGACGCGGCCGTGCTGACGGCCCTCGTGAGCGGGCTCGCCCATTTGCCCGTGGCCTACCGCTACGGCCTCATCGACACCTGGGATACCTCGCCCACGGTCATCCATTACTGGTCTGCCGCGGCCATGCTGCTTCTGGCGGCCTATGCCGGGGTTATCTGGTTCGGGGAGAGCGGGGGCCGCTTCCGGCTGAGCCGCTGGGGGCGCCTGCGCGTGGTGCTCGTGACACTGCTCGCGGTGAGCGGGCTTTTGCTCATCCTCCATAATCTGGAGGATGTGTCGCTCTACGGCGCGACCTACGCGGTCTGCAAGCTCGGGCATCTCGCCTGCGCCCTGCTCTTCGCGTTCTTTCTGCTCCTGCGCGGCTGTATGCGCCTTTTGGGGCGCGGCCGCTGCGTCCTGCCGCTTCAGGGCGGCCGCCGCCGCTGAGGGGCGGCCCGTCTTTTGAACGAAAAGGGCCATTGATTGCACGTTTTGGCCCTTGCCGGGGCGTGGCCCCATGCTGATATATCCACAACTGCACCCTCGGGGGGACCGATGAAGCTCTTCTTGGCCGCATTTTCCTGTCTCGTCCTGCTCGCCCTAGCCGCGCCGGCCCGCGCCGCGGACGCCTTCAGCTACGAAGGCCGCGCGGCGACGCCCGCGCCCATCCCGCTCTCCGAGCAGGGCCTGCAAACCGTGGAGGCCGAGCCCCTCAAGGTGGTGAACAGCGAGCGCCACATCCTCGAGGGCGCGGTGTTCGACAGCGCGGGCAACCTCTATTTCTGCGATGTCACGGGCGGCAAGGTGCAGAAGCTCACGCCGGATAACGAGCTTTCCGATTATGTGGTGCTGGACGGCCTCGCCCCCTGCGGGCTGGCCTTCGGGCCCGACGGCAGGCTCTTCATGGCGGTGAAGAATCCCGAGGGCACGGCGGGCTCCATCCTCGCCGTGGCCGGGGAGGGGGGCCGCCCGGAGGTCGTCGTGGGCGCGGACAAGGGGCATCTCCCCAATGATCTCGTCTTTGACGGCAAGGGCGGCTTCTATTTCAGCGACTGCAAGGGCTCGAGCACGGTCACGGGCGGCGGCATTGTTTACGTCGCGCCGGACGGCACGGTCACCACGGTCATCCCGGACATGGCGCAGGCCAACGGCGTGGCCCTCTCCCCTGACGATGCCGTCATCTGGGCCACGGAATACGCCCGCGAGCAGCTCCACAAGACCACGGTGCGCGATTCCACAAAGCTCGTGCCCTTCCGCTCGCACATTCCTTACAGGTTCACGGGCCGCGGGCCCGACTCCATGCGCGTGGACGCGGACGGCAATGTCTATGTGGCCATGATGTCGCAGGGCCGGGTGCTCATCTTCAATCCCAACGGCTTCCCCATCGGGCAGATTCTGTTGCCCGGCCGGGACGAGGGCAAAAACCTGCTCTCCACGAGCCTCGCCATTCACCCGGAGAAAAAGGAAGTGCGCATCGTCACGAGCAATCCGGCGGAGAGCGCCAGCCCGGACGCCGCGATTTTCACGGCTCCGGCCTTCGCGCCGGGGCTGAAGCCCGGAAAGTAAGTGGTTTTTTCGCACGGTTTTTTGCAAAGGAGCCTGAGTTGAACAAAAGACTCGTCGCCTATTTTTCCGCCACCGGCACCACCGCGCGCGTGGCCCACGCACTGGCCGAAGCCGCGGGCGCGGACCTCTACGCAATCACCCCGGCCGTGCCCTACACGGCGGCAGATCTCAACTGGCACGACAAGAAGAGCCGCTCGAGCCTCGAAATGGCCGACGCGGCCTCGCGCCCGGCCATCGCCGGGGAACTGCCGGATATGGCGGCCTATGACGTCATCTTCGTCGGCTTTCCCATCTGGTGGTATCAGGCGCCGCGCATCATCGAAACCTTTGTGCAGGGGGCCGACTTCAGCGGCAAGACCCTGATCCCCTTCGCCACTTCGGGCGGCAGCCCCCTCGGCGAGAGCGGGGCCATTCTGGCGAAGCTCTGCCCCGGCAGCCGCTGGCTCGCGGGCAGGCGCCTCAACGCCGGCGTCACGGAGCGCGAGCTCGCCGACTGGCTGAAGCACCTGGACCTCGAGGAGGGACGCTGATGAAAGGCATGTACAGGAAGGCGGAAAACCTGCTGCGGCCGGGCGTGGCGCTGGCGCTGGCCGCGCTTTTGTGGCTCGGCATGGCGGGCGCGGCAGCGGCGGCGAAAGATACGGGAGGAAAATCCATGGACAGGGTGGCGGCAACGGAAAAGAACCGCGTGAAATGGCTGGGCGAAGGCCCCTCCCCGCTGGCTGACACGGACCCGGAGCTCGCGGCCATGCGCGACCGCCTCGTCTATGGCGAAATCCTCAACGAGGGCACGCTCACCGACCGCCAGGCGGCTCTGGTGACGCTGGCCGCGCTCACGGCGAGCCAGGGCCTTGAGGCGCTCGCGGCGCAGGCAGAGGCGGCCTTGCGCGTGGGCGCGGATGCTGCCGACATCCGCGAGGCGCTCTACCAGTGCGCGGCCTATGTGGGCTTTCCGCGGGTGGAGGCGGCGTTGCGCGTGGTGAATCCGGTGCTGAAAAAGCACGGGGCTTCGCTCCCCCTGCCCTCCGAGGCCACGGTCAACGAAGGGACGCGGCTCGCCGAGGGCCTTGCCGTGCAGCGCCAGATATTCGGAGCCAAGGGCATCGACGCCATGCGCGAGAACGCGCCGGTCGGGCAGAAGGCCATTGTCGCCAATTACCTCAGTGCGTATTGCTTCGGCGACCTCTATACGCGCAAGGTGCTCGACCTCAGGATGCGCGAGCTTATTACCTTCAGCGCCATCGTGGCCCTGGGCGGCTGTGACCCGCAGGCCAAGGCGCACGCCGGGGCCAATGTGAACGTGGGCAATACGAAGCAGAACCTCGTGGACGCGCTCGCGGTGATGCTGCCGCTCATCGGCTTCCCGCGCACGCTCAACGGCCTCGCCGCTGTTAACGCGGCCCTGCCGGAGGAAGCGCGCTAGATTTTTTGTGTCAGGCTGTACCGTTATAGTGGGGATGGATATTCCTTCATTCCGTCTGGAGCGAAGCGGAAGACGGGTGCTGGTGCCGGAAGAATCCTAAAAAATAAGATTTTTAGGTTCCGGCAAGGAAGAAAAATAATTTCCGAAGGGAGTGTACTTAAGTACTCGA
>JAAUYX010000087.1:0-24426 GCA_014804905.1 Desulfovibrio sp.
CTTCATCATGTATTTCGGCATCCTCGCCGACCTGACGCCCCCGGTGGCGCTCGCCGCCTATGCGGCCGCGGGCATCGCGCGGGCGGAGCCCAACGCCACGGGCTTCATGGCCGTGAAGCTGGCCTTCGCGGGCTTCCTCATTCCCTATATCTTCTGCTACAACCCGGCCCTGCTCATGATTGGCGCGGATACCTGGGAAATCGTCTTTATCGTCTGCACGGCGGCCGTGGGCATCGCGGCGCTCTCCTTCGCGAGCGTGGGCTACTGGCTGCGCAATCTCTACTTCTGGGAGCGCCTTATCCTCGTGGGCGCGGCCATCACGCTCATCACGCCCGGCCTCAAGACCGACATCATCGGCCTCAGCCTCATGGCCGGGGTGTATGTGCTCCAGCGCGTGTTCAAGGCCGGGCCCGGACAGCCTCTCGTGCAAGGCGGAAAGGGCGGAACGACCGCCGCCGCCTGAAGTGGCGCGCTTTTGCCGGACAGGAAAAGGGCTTCCCTTGCGGGAAGCCCTTTTCAACAGGGGGTGGGGAAAAAAGTGAACAGCATCAGGAAGAAGCGAAAAAAATCAGCTACAGACGAAAAAACAACTTGTAGTTGATAATTTTTCCTGTTAGGTTGTTTCCGGGTTCCAGGTTGCACTTGGCTGTCCGCACAAGGCCCGGGCACCCCGCGCCCGGGCCGCAAAACATGTGAGGCTGTCCCCACCGGGAGGATTTCATGGTCCCGCTGCCCACTTCTCCCCGCATGTCCGGCGAGGATGCCGCAGAGTGCCTCAGCCGACTCATGCGCGCGCTTGAGGTCACCACGGATGCCGAACTCGCACGGGCCCTCGGCATCACCCCCCAATCCGTCAATGGCGCACGCAAACGGCGCGAGGTGCCCCCCGCCTGGGTCCAGGCCTGCGCCGCGCAGACGGGCGTCAATGCGCACTGGCTCTTTTTCGGGCGCGGGCCCGCGCGCCTACCGGAAGCCGGGGCCGACGAGCTCCCGAGCTTCCCTGCGGACTGCGAGAGCGAGCTTGTCACCATCCCCCTTGCCGAGGCGCGGCTCTCCGCCGGCACAGGCAGCCTTGAGGTGAGCGACGCGCGGGAGGGCGGCTACGCCTTTCGCAGCGATTTTCTGCGCCGCAAGGGCAATCCCCGGCGCATGGTGCTCATGCGCGTATCCGGCGACAGCATGGTGCCGGAAATCTATGATAATGATGTGGTCCTGCTCGACCAGGGCCAGAAGGAAATCACGCCGGGGCGGCTCTATGCCGTGGGCTTCGAGGATGCCATCTATATCAAGCGGGTGGACAAGCTGCCCGGCAAGATCATCCTCCACAGCGCCAATCCGGCCTATCCGCCCCTGAGCCTCGACTTGCGCGGCGACGGCGCGGACCAGTTCCGCGTCATCGGGCGCGTGCTCTGGTCCGGACGCGAATACCGCTGAGGCGCAGGCTTCGCATTCGCCGGGGTTCAAGGCACAGGCGCACCACCCACTCAAAAGCATAACAAAGCCTAGTGGCTGTCCCCGGCGGACCCGGCGCGGGCCTAGGCCGGGCGGAGGCGCACCGTGTACTTACGCAGGAAATCCGCGGGCAAATAGGTCATCTTGGCCTGGCGCAGGCCTTCCTCGTCCAGGTCCTGCGCGCGGTTTATCCAGCGCAGGCCCGCGCCCGCGTGGCGCGCAAATTCGCAGTTCATGACCTGGTAGACGCCCTTGTAGCCGTTGAGCCCCTTCTCGAAGTGGACGCCCAGGGTCTCGTCGTCCAGCTTCTCGCCCACGCTGAAGGCGATCATGCGCCCGTCCACATAGAGGGAACCGCCGGTGAGCCCCCGGAAGCTGTCCCAGTGGGTAAGCACGCGGTTGATGGCCTCGTTTTCCGCGAGCAGGGAAGGTGAGCCCTCACATTCGTGCCACTGGCACCAGTCGTCCTGCACGCCGAGCACATCCTCCACCATGTCGTCCGTGACGCCGCGATAGTCCGGCTCGCCATAGGCCTTCACGAAACTGTTGTAGTGATTGCGCTTTTTGTGGAAGCGATTGCCCGGCAGGTTTGCCAGTTCCTCCTGCTTGTAGAGATATTCCCACTGGCCGCGCTCCTCGCCCGCTTCCACCAGTTGCGGGGAAGCCTTTTGCCAGAGCTGCATCAGCTCCTCGGGCACGCGGATGAAGTCGCGCCCGGTCGCGCCCGACACTGTGGGGAGCAGCGCGGGCCAGTCCACGGCGTTCCAGTCCCCGAGGGGGGCCCAGCAGCGCAGGGCAGGCTTTGTCTGGCGTATCCAGCAGAGGGGTCCTGCAAACTGCCACTCAAGTCCGTAATATTCCTGCCAGCCCCAGAGATTCGCCAGGGTATAGTCCAGCGAGCGGCGCGGCGTCGCCTCCCAGAGGGCATAATAGGCATCGGCCTCAGTGAGGCTCACCGGCATGAAGTTCGCGTCCATAATCATTCTCCTTAAGCTCCTTAAGGCATCCGCCGGGCAGCGGCGGGGCCGCTCGGGATGTCCGGTGAACGGTTTCAGCGCGGGCGGCGCATCCGGTTCATGGCGAAGCGCGCCCAATCGCAGCGAAGTACCACATAGAGCATGATAAGGGCCTGGAGGCACTGGGAAACGAGCATGGCGGCAAAGACGCCCGAGGCCGTTCCCCAGAGGCGGTGCCCGAGGAGCCAGCCCAGCGGCAGGCGCACCACCCAGAAAGTCCCGCCATAGACCATCAGGTTGTACTGGGTCGCGCCCGCGCCCACCATGATGCCGCCCATGACGGTGCTTGCGATGGAAAAGGGCGTGGACACCAGATTATAGGAAAGATAGCTGACGATTTGGACCTGCGTGGCTGCCTCCTGCGAGAGCAGCGCGGCGATGTCCGCCCTGAACGGCCAGATGATGAGTGCCACCACGCTCATGGCGGCCGCGGCCAGCCCCACCAGTGGCAGGGCAACGCGTTTGGCTTGCGCCGGGCGCCCCTCGCCAAGGCTGTTGCCCACGAGCACGGCCACGGTCATGTTGAAGGCCATGCCCGGCAGGAAGAGCAGGGCCTCGGCCCGGAGGCCGGCGGTGAGCCCGGCCAGGGCGTGCACGCTGTCGTTCGGGAGGGAGGCCACGAGCACAAAAAGGGTGAGATAGCCGGATTGCCAGACGATTTGCGCCGCCGCCGCTGGGAGCGCCACGCGGATGAGATAGGGGAGCCCCACCCGGAGCCAGCGCAGGGAGGGGATGGCGCGCCGCCGGAGATAGCCCGTGCGCACGAGCAGGAGTGTATTGCAGAGGGCACCCAGGCACTGGGCGCCGAAATTGCTCCACGCAAGGCCCATATAGCCGCAGTCCGGCAGGCCGAACCAGCCGAGACCGAATCCCAGGCAGCCGAAGAGGTTGGCCGCGCAGACGATGGCGGCCACCCAGAGCGGCGGCAGCACGAGCCGCGTGGCGCGAAAGACCACGCCCGTGGCGGAATACACATACTGCGCGGGCAGCATGAGCATAAAGACGCGCCAGAGTTCATTGGCAAGCGGCCGGATGGGCTCAGGCACCATGATAAGGCGCAGGATGCCCTCGCCGAAGCACCAGCCGAAGGCGGCCATGACGACGCCGAGCCCGAGGCTGCCCAGAACGGTGGTGGCCACATAGCGCTCGGCGCGGCGCACGCGGAAGGCGCCCAGAGACTGGCTGATGGCCGCCGTGGCGCCGCTCGAGAGCGCCATGATGACCACCATGAGAAAGAGCGAGCACTGCGTCACCATGCCCAGGGCGGCCTGCACATTGGCGCTGATCTGGCCGCCCACCCACACGCTGGCGAGGCCCATGAAGAACGCAATGTACATCATGAGCAACTGGGGCCAGGTCAGGCTCCAGATGGCGCGGGGTGATGTGCCGAGCTGGGGGGTGGGCATGGGGAGCGTCGCTCCTTGCGGGAACGTCCAATGACTGTGGTGTGCTTAAAAGAGGCGGAGCGTCCTAATAGTCAGGACCTCCGCCCCTTCCGCTGTGGTTATGCGTCCGCCTTGCGGACAAGGCCATCGAGGCAGCGGGTGAGGTCCTCCGCCGTTTCCCTGCGCCGGATAAGGCGCGGCGCGCCGCCCGCCCCGATGAGCACTTCGGCGGGGAGATAGCGCTGGTTGTAGTTGGAGGCCATGCTGAAGCCATAGGCCCCGGCGTCGAGCACGCCCACCACGTCGCCCACGCGCAGGGGAGGCAGCAGGCGGTCCTTGGCCAGGATGTCGCCGCTCTCGCAGATATTGCCCACCACCGTCTGGAGGACGGGCTCGCCCGCATCGGCCCCGTCGCCGCGATAGGCCTCGAGGTCATGGAAGGAGTCGTACATGGCGGGGCGCATGAGCACATTGAAGCCGATGTCCGTGCCCACATAGCGCGTGCCCCCGTTTTCCTTGACCGCGGTGACGCGCCCGAGCAGGATGCCGCACTCCGCCACCACATAGCGGCCCGGCTCCACGAGGAAGCGGCCCTGGTAGCCCGTCTCGGTCGCCCAGCCGCTGATGAGTTCGTGCAGGCCCCGCCCCAGGGCCGCCAGGTCCAGGCGGGGTTCGTCCTCATATTTATGGTAGGGAATGCCGAAACCGCCGCCGAAATCAATGATTTTCAGGTTTTTCAGCACCTCGGGGGGGAGGCCGGCGGCGAGCCTGAGCAACACTTTCGCTGCCTCGAGATAGCCCTGCGGCTCCATGAAGAGCGAGCCGATGTGCTGGTTGATGCCCGCGAGCGTCAGCTCGTGTTTTTTCAGGAGCGCGAACACCTCGTCCAGCCTGTCCGGCGAAATGCCGAACTTGGTGGCCTTGCCCGCGGTGATGACCTTGGCGTGATGCCCCGCGCCGATGCCCGGATTGAAGCGCGCCATGACGCCGCCGCCCCGGTTGAGGCCGCCCAGCATGTCGAGCTGCGAAAGCGAGTCCACGCTGATGAGCACCCCGTGGGAGAGCGCCTCAAGCATTTCCTCCGGGGTGTTGTTGTTGGAAATATAAAGTATCTCCTCGGAAGTGAAGCCGCCGAGGGCATCCATGGCGAGCTCGCCGGGGCTCATGGCGTCGGCGACGAGGCCCTCGGAGCGGATGATCTGGAGCAGGGTGGGGTTGGCATTGGCCTTGACGGAATAATTGACGCCGAAGCCGTCCCATGCCGAAAGGCCCATGAGGTCGCGGCAGCGCTCGCGCAGGATGGCCTCGCTGTAAACATAGAGCGGCGTGCCGAAACGGTCGGCAAGCTCGCGCGGCGTGCTGTTGCCGTAAAAGCGGAGGCTGTCGGTATAGGTTGAGCGAATATCGGGCATGGCTTCCTCGATGGCTGGCGTTTTCGGTGCTGCGGGCGCCCACTCACATCCGCGCGGCGCGTCCCGGCCTGGGAGTATCCCGGGCAAGGCGCGGCCTGTCAAGCGCGGGGCGGCCGGCCAGTCCTGTCATACATAGTCATACATAAAGGAGGGAGCAGCCCCTGCAAATGCGCTTTTTTTCTCTTGCCCTCGGCGCTGTTTTGGCCGATGATGAACGCAGATTCTGCTGTGCCGGGCGCGTGCCGGCTGGTGCAGTCCGCTTGTTGTTTTCTCTAAGGATGCCATCCTTCGTCCGGCCATGCGTGCCGGGGGCCGGCGTCCTTCCGCGGCCGATAGTTTCGTCATTCCAGAGAGGGAGACAGCCATGAAAGAGATTCGCAAGGTGATCATTCCCGTGGCCGGCTGGGGCACCCGTTCACTCCCGGCAACCAAGAACATCCCCAAGGAAATGCTCCCCATCTACAACAAGCCCGTCATCCAGTATGTGGTGGAGGAGGCTATCCGCGCCAACATCCGGGACGTCATCTTCGTGACCAACCGTGACAAGAGCGTCATTGAGGACCACTTCGACTACAACCTCCAGCTGGAGGGCGTGCTCGAGCGCGCGGGCAAGCTGGACAAGCTCAAGGCCGTGCGCGAAGTGGCCGAGATGGTCAACATCATGTCCGTGCGCCAGAAAAAGCAGCTCGGCCTCGGCCATGCCATCATGTGCGCGCGCGAGCTGGTTCGCGGCGACCCCTTTGCCATCATGGTGGGCGATGATCTCATGTTCGGCGGCGTTCCCGGCATCGGCCAGCTCATCGAGGTGGCCATGGCCGAAAAGATGCCCGTGGTGGGCGTCATGGAAGTGCCGTGGGAAAAGGTGCACAAGTACGGCATCATCGACGGCGAGGAAGTGGCCCCCGGCGTCTACCGCGTGCGCGACATGGTGGAAAAGCCCAAGCGCGAGGACGCGCCGTCGAGGCTCGCCATCGTGGGCCGCTATGTGCTCACGCCCGACATTTTTGACTATCTGGAAAAGGTGAAGCCGGGCCAGGGCGGCGAGATCCAGCTCACCGATGCCCTCCAGATGCTCGCCAAGGACCGCGGCATGATGGCCGTACGCATGGCGGGTATGCGCTTTGACGCTGGCGACTGGGCGGAATACCTCACCGCCAACATCTATTTCGCCCTGCAGGATGAGGAGCTGCGCTACGAGCTTCTGGGCCTGCTCAAGAACTTCGTCCAGTTCCAGTAGGCCGGCCCCGGCTGTCTGAAACATCCGCGGAGCGCGCGGGGGCCATGCCGCCCCCGCGCCGCTTCGTGCTGCCTGCGCCTGACGCTGGGAAAAATCGTCAGACGCGCCCTCTTGGTTTTGCTGCCCCCTTTTCCGTCCCCCCATGCCCTACGCCCGCGTTGCCCTGCTGAGCCCCCCCTACGCCACGCTGACCTACAGCCTGCCCGGGTATTTCCCTGCGAAGTTCTGGCGTCCCGGTCTCCGCGTGGCCGTTCCGCTCGGCAGGGGGAAGGGTTCGGCGCTCCGTGCAGCGGTCCTGCTCGATCTCCAGGAAACTGCGGATGTGCCCGCCGGGGTGGAGTGCAAGGAACTCTTCTGGCCGCTGGAAACTGAGCCCCTCCTGCCGCCGGACCTGCTTCACCTCGTTTCCGACCTTGCCTTGCGGCAGGGAGTGGAACCGGGCCATGTGCTCGGCCATGTGCTGCCGCAGGGCCTGCGCAGTACGGGCGTGCGCCTGCGCCGCCTTGGCGCTCGCGCCGAAACGCTGGCCCTGCGCGATCTCCGTCACGCGGGCAGGGAAAGACTCGCCGAGCTCGCGACGGAGTTGCTGGCCGGGGCGGCGCGCCTCCTCGCGCGGAGCGCCGACGCCGCCAGCGAGGAATATTGCCATTTGCGCGTGGAGCCGCCCTGGCCCGTGCGCCCGGCGGCCACGCGGCAGGTGGCGGTGCTGGAATTTCTCCATGCACAGGGGCCTGTCAGCCGACGCCGCCTGCTGCGCGAGCTGAAAGACATAGGCCCGGCCTTGGGCGCCCTTTTGCGCGCGGGCCATGTGGCTCTCGTCCATGAGGATATGGAAGCGGTGGAGCCGGGGGCTTCCCTGCTTGCGCCCGCGCCCGAGCGCGTGCGCCTCAATGCCGACCAGGAGGCGGCCCTGGCTGCGCTCACCGCCGCGCTGGACGCGGAAAGCGCGCAAAACCGCCTGCTCTACGGCGTGACCGGCAGCGGCAAGACGGCCGTCTATCTGGAGCTTGCGGAACGCGCCCTCGCCCGTGGGCGCAGCGTCCTTCTGCTCGCGCCGGAAGTGGCGCTGGCCCTCAAGCTGCGCCGGGATGCGGCCCGTGCCCTCCCGGATGCGCCCCTCATCCTCTATCATGGCTACCAGTCACCCGGTCGGCGCGAGGCCGCTTTTCGCGCTCTCGCGGAAAGCACAAGGCCCTGCCTCGTCGTGGGCACGCGCTCGGCGCTCTTCCTGCCCGTGCCGCGGCTTGGCTGCATCATCCTTGATGAGGAGCATGACGCCTCCTTCAAGCAGGAGGACGGCCTCTCCTACCAGGCCCGCGAAGTGGCGTGGTTTCGGATGCGCGGGGCCCGCGGCCTCCTGGTCCTCGGTTCGGCCACGCCGGACCTCAAGACCTTTCATGCGGCAAGCGGGGGGCGCCTCCCCGTGCTACGGCTGCCCGCGCGCGTGGGCGGCCGCCCCCTGCCGCCCGTGGAACTGGTGGACATCAGCGCAAGCCCGCGCCTCTTCCCGGAGCAGGACGGCGCCGCCGCCGGAGGCATCCTCGCCCCCCAATGCGAGGCGGCGCTCAGCGAGACGCTGGCGCGGGGGGAGCAGGCCGTGGTGCTCCTCAACCGGCGCGGCTATGCGCCGCTCATGTATTGCCTCTCCTGTGGCAAGACGCAACGCTGCCCGCACTGCGACATCGGCCTCACCTACCACAAGGGGCTGGAGCGGCTCGTCTGCCACTATTGCGGCTATTCGCGCCCCTTCCCCTCGCCCTGCGACCAGTGCCGCGGCATGGAATTCCTGCCGCTGGGGGAGGGGACCGAGCGCCTGGCCGAGCGGCTGTCGGTCATTGCCGGACAGCCGGTGCTCCGGCTGGACAGGGACAGCACGCGCCGCCCCGGCCGCATGGAGGAGATACTGGAGGCTTTCGCCCGGCGTGAGTCGCCCATTCTCGTGGGCACGCAGATGCTCTCCAAGGGGCACCATTTTCCGCAGGTGACGCTCGCCATCGTGGCCGACGGGGACCTCGGCCTTAACCTGCCCGATTACCGGGCGGCCGAGCGCACCTTTCAGCTTCTCGTGCAATCTGCCGGCCGCGCCGGGCGCGGGGAGAAGCCCGGCCGCGTCCTCATCCAGACGCGCGCCACGAACCACTATTGCTGGCAATATGTGCAAAGCGCCGATTATGAAGGCTTTTATGCGGCGGAGCTCGCCCTGCGGGAGAAGCGCCGCTACCCGCCCTTCGTGCGCCTCGGCCTTTTGCGCCTCTCCTACGCGGCCGACGAGGCCCGCGGCAGCGAGGCCCTGGGGGAACTGGCCGCCGCCCTGCGCGCCCAGGCTGCAGGGCTCGGCGTCGTCCTGCTCGGGCCTGCGCCTGCCCCGCTGGGCCTTTTGCGCGGGCGCAAGCGCTTCCAGTGCCTGCTCAAGGCGGATGCGTGGCCGCCCATCCGCGAGCTCTATTTTTTTGCCAAAAGCCGCAATCCCGCTTTTTTGCGCCTTTCCCTTGACCTCGATCCCGTTAATATGCTGTGATGCCGGGCTCACGATTTTTGCGGGGCTTTTTCGCCACATCTTTCAAGGAGGGATCATGAGGCTGTTTAGGGACCTGTGCTGTGCGTGCGCGCTTTTGCTGATTTTTTGTGCCACGGCACGGGCCGAGGGCTTTGCCCTCAATGAATGGAGCGCCAGGGGTGTCTCGCTGGCCGGGGGCCTGGTGGGCCGGGCGGATGATGTTTCTGCGCTGGCCTACAATGCCGCGGGCATCACCCAGCTCCCCGGCACGCACCTGATGGCGGGCCTCGCCTTTATCGCCCCCATGGGCAGCATTGACGCGGACCTCATCGGCGGCCGCAAGCACGATACCACCACCAAGCCCGCGACCTTCCTCGCGCCGCACGGTTTTGCGAGCTACCAGCTCAATGACGATTTCTGGCTGGGGCTCGGGGTGTTCTCGCGCTTTGGCGTGGGCAACAGTTACGCGCAGGACTGGGTGGGCCGCTACAATGTGTATGACGTGGGGCTTCAGACCATCTCCTTTGTGCCCACCATCGCCTGGAAGATCAACGAGATGTTTTCCGTGTCCGCCGGGGTGGAAGTGCTCTACGCCGGGTTTTACATGGGCAACAAGATCCCCACTATGCAGCTCACTGCTGCCGGCCCAAGGCAGGGCCCGGACAATGATTTGCAGTTGCAGGGCGACGGCTGGGGCGTGGGCGCGCAGTTCGGCGCGCATGTGCGCTTCAATGAGCAGTGGTCGCTCGGCCTCGCCTACAAGAGCCAGGTGACATTGAACATCAACGGCGATGTGGACTTCGGCCGCGAGGGCGAGCGCAATTTGCTCGCGACCATGGGGCGCGTGCCGGAGGCGCGCAACTGCGGGGCCAACGCCACGGTGCAGCTCCCCGATTCCCTCGCCCTGGGCCTTGCGTACAAGCCGCTGGACGAGCTGAGCTTCGAGGTGGGCGCGGTGTGGACGCGCTGGTCCACCTATAACGCGCTCAATATCTATATGGACAACGGCTACGCCTCCCTCAACGACAAGACTGCGCGCGACGGCATCAACCTCAATGCCAGCGTGGAATACTGGCCGCTTCCCTGGTGGGCGCTCCGCGCGGGCGTCTCCTACGAGACGCCGGTGCTCAATGAAAAGCACGCCGACTTTCTCATGCCCACCTATGGGCGCACCACCCTCGGACTCGGCACCGGCGTGAAGTGGAACGACCTCACTCTGGATTTCGCCTACGCCCACCTCTGGATCAATTCCATGGACTACGGGCAGACCGACGCGGCCGGCCTCCTCGCCGGGCCCGACTCCCCCTCCCGGATCACCAATGCCCATTCCAAGAACGTGGTCGCCAACATCTATATGTTCTCCGTGGGCTATTCCTTCTGATGGTATGGGGCGGGGGGGCTTCCCGCGCCCATTCCGCCCGACCTTCCGGCCCCGTGTTCCCGCGCGCGTTATTTGCGGCGGAGCGGTGTCCGTGCCATAAAGTATTTCCTCCTCCCTGCCGAAACAGCGAACAGTGAACGGGAACGCCACAGGTTGGCGACGGGCGCGCCCGTCCGGTGGGGCCAGGTTTTTGAGAAACTTTGTTGACAATTTCCAGAAATTGTCCAACATTCCGCTTCCCCTCAGAGTGGGGGACCGCGAGGAGGATGTCATGAAACGGATTCTTGTCATTGCAGCGCTGGCGCTCAGCCTGGCCCTGCCCGGGCTTGTGGCCGCCGAAGGCACGGGCATGTATCTTGCGCCGAAATTTCTCATGTCCATCCAGGATACGGGCACGGTTTCGCGCTCCAGCGCCCTTGCCGGCTCCGGTGTGGACGATTACAGCCAGTTCACCCTCGGCGGGGCCTTGGCTGCGGGCTATGACTTCTGGGTGCAGCAGATGATCCCGCTGCGCTTCGAGGTGGAGTTCTCCCTGCGCGGCAACAGCGAAAAAACCTGGAGCGACCAGGGCCTGCGCGTGAACAATGTCAAGGGCACCTGGAACAATTCCACCCTGTTCGCCAACCTGTTCTGGGACTTCCACAACGACACGGGCTTCACCCCCTATATCGGCGCGGGCCTCGGCGTGGCCTTCAACTATACGGGCTTTGACATCACCACCAACAACGGCGACAAGATTTCCATGGACGACCGTTTCACCAATTTCGCGTGGAACGCGGGCGCGGGCGTTTCCTACAGCTTCAACGACACCCTCGCCGTGGACGCTTCCTATCGCTTCGTGGGCCTCGGCTACAACGAGGTGAGCACCCACTACAATGGCCAGAAGTACGAGATCGGAAGCGATCCCTACAACAACGAATTCATGGTGGGCCTGCGGTTCGCCTTCTAGGCGCACATGAACGGACGCCACGGCCGTGCGCCGGGCGCCTGCAAGGGGCGATGCCAGGGAAGGCGTCGCCCCTTGTCGTGTCGGGGGAAGAGCGGCCGTAGCCACCGGAAACGGGGGATTTCTTTCGGGGTGCCATGAACGGGCGCCGGCAAAAGCTGAAAAAAATCGAAGAAATCATGCGATTCATCGAGATAAATGGAATCATGTTTGTGGAAAAATTATTTTAAAATCTGTTCATATCCTTCTTGCCAAGGGGGAAACCGTTGCCGGGCAAGCGTTTCACCGGGGGCTCCCAAGTCCAAGCCTTAGAAAAATAATATTTTATTTCATAATGTTATGACTTTTATTCTTTGGGGATAGCGAAAGGCCCGCAAGCCTGCGAAGGCGGCTTCCTCTCCTTTGCCTCCGCCGCCGCCAGGGACTATATGCTTGGCCATGCAAGGCAAATGGGCGGAAATTTCTGCAAATCTCAAGAAAATGCTGGATTCCGGCATTTTCAGGGTCTGGATCGCACCGTTGCGCGCCTCCGTCATGGGCGCGGAACTGTGCCTGACCGTGCCCAGCGCCTTCATGGCCGACTGGCTGGAGCGGCACCTGCTCAAAAAGATTCGCGAGGCCGCGGCCCCGGTGCTGGGGCTCGCCCCCGATGCCGTCGAGGTGCGCCTTGTCGTAGCCGGGGACGCACATGACGGGCAGGCAGTAGCCGCATCTTCCAGTGCGGGCGACATCGTGGCGGACCTTTTGCCCGGCCTCGGGCGCCGCGCCCATGCGGCTTCCCATGTGCACCTGCCCCTGCCGGAGTCCGGCCCGCAGTCCCTCCCGCAATCCGGGGCGTTGCTGCTGGACGCGGCGGAGCGCCCCCTCGGCCGCTGGCGGCACAGCTTTGAGGACTTCATCATTGGCCCCAGCAACAGCATGGCCGTGGCTGCCGCGCGGGATATTTGCCAAAAGGGCGGTCAGGTGCGCACGCTCTTTGTCACCGGGGGCTCGGGCCTCGGCAAGACGCATCTCACACAATCTGCCGGGCAGGCCATCAGCGGCGCGGGCGCAAACCAGCGCATCGCCTACCTGACTGCCGAGGAATTCGCCTCGCGCTTCGTGCAGGCCCTCAAGAGCAAGGACATCGAGGGCTTCAAGAGCCGTCTCAGGGAGCTTGATGTGCTCCTCCTTGAGGATGTGCACTTTTTCCAGCGCAAAAAGGCCATGCAGGAGCTGGCGCTCACCGTCATCAAGAGCCTGCAGGACCGCGGCGGCCGCGTCATCCTCACTTCCTCCTTTGCGCCGCGCGAACTTCGGGACATGGATTCGCAGCTCGTGTCCTATTTCTGCTCCGGCATCCTCACGAGCATCGGGCGCCCGGACAGGGAGATGCGCAGCCGCATCCTGACCCACAAGGCGAGGAGTTTCCAGGTGCTTTTGCCGGACGAGGTGCGCGACCTTCTCGCCTCGCGCCTGCATGGCGATGTGCGCCAGCTGGAATCCTGCCTCAACAGCCTCATCTTCAAGGCACGCCTGCTCAACTGCGGCCTCAACGTGGACCTCGCCATGGAAGTGGTGGGGCAATATACGGGCGAGGCGCAGGGCCTCGACATGGAGGCCATCATCCGCCTTGTCTGCGAAAGCTATGGCCTGAGCGAGGCGCAGTTGCGCTCCCGCTCGCGCCGCCAGGAATGCGTGCAGGGCCGCAATACCGTGTTCTACCTCGCGCGCAAGCATACCGAGCTTTCGCTGGAGGACATCGGCAGCGCCTTCAACCGCCGCCATTCCACCGTGCTTCGCAGCATCACGGCCGTTGAGCGCGAACTCGCCAAAGAGTCGCGTCTCGGGCGGCAAATCGCCCGCGCCGTGAGCCTCATCGAGCGCAGCGCCGGGTGCGGCGTGCCCGACGGAATGTGATCCCCAAATTTGCGGGAATTTTGCGTGAACATCCGGGCACGGTCTCTCCGGTCCGAAATCCCACCACTCGAGCCTCACCCATGTCAACAAGCCACACCCGCGAGCTGGTGCAACGCTTCATTGGTTTCATCAACACCAATGACGAAAAGCTCGCCCATGCGCTCATCTCGCCCGATATCCGGTTGCAGACACCCATGCGCAGGGAGCCCTATTGCGGCCCCGAAGGCTACCGGGAACTGATCATCCATATCAGAAGCAGTTTTCCCGATGTGCAGTGGGAATTGGAGGAGATGGTCGCCGAAGGGGACAGCGCGGCCTGCCATTTTACCGCCAGAGGAACGCATGAGGGCGTGTTCTTCGGTATCGCCCCGACCCACAAAAAAGTTTCCTGGCCTGCCATGAATATCTATACGTTTAACAACGACAAACTTGTGCGCGAATACGCGCAGCCCGATTTTCTGCCCCTGTTGCAGCAACTGGGCATGTTTGCCTGAAGCGCGCGGCCCGAACCATTCGCCCGTTCTTGGGGGAGCCGTTCCCCCGGCGGAAAACATGCCAGAAAAAAGGACGCCCGAAGGCGTCCTTTTTGTATCTTTGGAGTAGCTGGGCTTTATTCCGCGGCGCGCGCGGCCTCGTGCTCGGCGATGACCTTTTCGGCCACGGGCTGCGGCGCTTCCTCATAATGGTCGAATTCCATGGTGAAGAAGCCCTGGCCGCCCGTCATGGAGCGGAGGTCCGGCGCATAGCGGAGCACCTCGCTCATGGGCACATGGGCCTTGATTTCGGTGAGTCCGCCCTGCGAGTCGGAGCCAAGTACCTTGCCGCGCCGGGAGGAGAGGTCGCCGATGACGTCGCCCATGCTCTCGTCGGGGATGGACACGGTGAGCAGCACGATGGGCTCGAGCAGCACGGGCTTGAGCGTTTCCATAGCCTTCTTGAAAGCCAGGGAGCCCGCCACCTTGAAGGCCATTTCGGAGGAGTCCACCGTGTGGTAGCTGCCGTCATAGACCTTGACGCGGAAGTCCACCACCTGGCAGCCCGCGAGGAAGCCCCGGCCCGCGGCCTCCTGAATGCCCTTGTCGATGGCCGGGATATACTGGCGCGGGATGACGCCGCCCACGATGGCGTCCTCAAAGACATAGCCGGAGCCCCGCGGCAGCCCCTCCATCTCTATCCAGCAGTCGCCGAACTGGCCGCGGCCGCCGGACTGCTTCTTGTGGCGTCCCTGCACCTGGCACTTGCCGCGCACGGTCTCGCGGTAGGGCACCTTGGGCGTTTTCAGCACGATGTCGGTCTTGAAGCGGCGCTTGGCCTTTTCCACGGAAAGCTCGATGTGGAGCTGGCCCATGCCGGAGAGGAGGATGTCGCCCGTCTCCTCGTCGCGCCCGAGCTTGAGGGTGATGTCCTCGTCGAGCAGGCGCTGCATGGCCGCATAGACTTTGTCCTCCTCGCCCTTTTCCTTGGGGGCGAGTGCATAGGTGATGAGCTGCGGCGGCAGCTCCGGCACGGCCAGCGCGAAGGGTGCCTTTTCATCACAAAGGGTGTCGCCCGTGCGCGTGTTCTTGAGCTTGGCAACGGCCACCAGCGCGCCGGGGCCCACGGGCTCCTTGCAGGGGGTCTGGTTTTTGCCCACGAGATAGAGGAGGTTGCCGAGGCGCTCGGTCTCGTCACTGCGCATGTTCTTGAGCGAGGCGTCCCCGTTGATGGTGCCGGAGAGGATGCGCAGGAGGGAAAGCTGGCCCGCGAAGGGGTCGGCCAGGGTCTTGAACACGAAGCAGGCCACCGGGCCTTCCGGGTCGGCGCTGCGCTCCGAGCCGTCCACGCCCACGAAGGGCGGACGGTCGAGCGGGGAGGGGAGCAGGGCCTCCACCGCGTCGAGGATGCCCTTGCCGCCTTTGTTCTCAAGGGCCGAGCAGGTGAGCACGGGCACGAGCTCGCCGTTGCGCACGCCCGTGCGCAGGCCCGCCTGGAGGTCCTCCAGCGAGAGGCTGCCTTCCTCAAGGTATTTTTCCATGAGCACTTCGTCGCTCTCGGCGATATTTTCCACCGTCACGTCGCGCAGAAGCGCCATGTCATCGGCAAGCGCCGCGGGCATTTCCATTTCGGTGAGCTTGCCGTCGGGCCCGAAGCGCCAGGCCTTGCCGGAAAGCACATCCGCCACGCCGGCATAGACGTCGCCTTCCATGATAGGGAGTTGCAGGGCCACGGGCTTGATGCCGAGCGCCGCCAGGCCGTCAAAGGCCATGTGGAAGTCCGCGCGGTCGCGGTCGAGCTTGTTGATGACGGCGATGGCGGGCAGGTTCTCGGCGCGCACGAGGCTCCAGAATTTCTTGGTCAGCGGGCGCACGCCGTCCACGGCGTCCAGCACGAAGAGCACGCTGTCCACGCCCTTGAGCAGATATTCCATGTCGCCCGTGAAGTTGCCGTCGCCGGGCACGTCCACGAAGAAATGGCGGTTCTTGTTCCAGAGAAAGGTCGCCACGGCAGGCTGGATGGAGCCGCGGCGGCGCACTTCCTCGGGTTCGTAGTCAAGGCTGGTGGTGCCGTCCTCGATGGCCCCCATGCGCGTGATGGCGCCGGCATTGAAGAGGAGCATTTCGGCCAGGGATGTTTTGCCGCATCCGCCGGTGCCGACGAGCGCGTAAGTGCGTTGGGTTTCCAAAGGGCTTGGCATGGTCTTCTCCCTTAAAAATAACGGGTATGCAGAAAAATGGGGGCCGCTCACCTGATTCAGGCCAAGCATACAGGTATGCGGCAAAAAAGAAAAGGGGCGCGCCCTGGGGAAATGCCCCTGCGGTGAGCCATTTGCCTTGCGTCTTTGGTGGCATGGCCCTATATTCAAGAAGCACTCGGGATGAAACCCCTCCAATGATTTGCGCCGGAATAAGGCCCGGCGGCCAGCAGTTCCGGGAGGTTCAACATATGGCATTTCCAGTTTTGCGGCTTGGCGACCTCGTGGCCAGGGTCCCCGTGGTCCAGGGCGGCATGGGCGTGGGCATTTCCCTTTCCGGCCTGGCCTCGGCCGTTGCCAACCAGGGGGGCATCGGCGTCATCGCCGGCGCCATGATCGGCATGAGGGAGCCCGATGTGGCGAAAAACCCCATCGAGGCCAACGTGCGCGCGCTGCGCAACGAGATCCGCAAGGCCCGCGAGCTTTCAAACGGCATCATCGGCGTCAACATCATGGTGGCGCTCACCACCTTCAGCCAGATGGTGCGCGAGGCCATCGAAAGCAAGGTGGACATCATCTTTTCCGGGGCCGGCCTCCCCCTCGACATGCCTCGCCACCTGCGCGAGCTCTGTGAGGAAAAGAAAGAGGAATTCAAGACCAAGCTCGTGCCCATCGTCTCCTCGGGCCGGGCGGCCACGGTCATCGCCAAGAAGTGGCTCTCCCGCTTCGGCTATCTGCCGGACGCCTTTGTGGTGGAGGGCCCGAAAGCGGGCGGACATCTTGGCTTCAAGCGGGAGGATATTGACGACCCCGGCCACGCGCTCGAAGTGCTCGTGCCCGAGGTGGTGGAGGCCGTGAAGCCCCTGGAGGACGCCCACGGCCGCGCCGTGCCCGTTATTGCCGCCGGGGGCATCTATACCGGGGCGGACATCAAGAAATTCCTCGACCTCGGCGCCGCCGGGGTACAGATGGGCACCCGCTTTGTGGCCACGCACGAATGTGACGCCGACGATCGCTTCAAGCAGAGCTATCTCAACGCGCGCGAGGAGGACGTCACCATTATCAGCAGCCCGGTGGGGATGCCGGGGCGCGCGCTCAACAACGGCTTTATCGAGGCGGCGCGCGAGGGCCTGAAAAAGCCCTTCAAGTGCATCTTCCACTGCGTGAGCACCTGCGAGCAGGAAAAGACGCCCTATTGCATTGCGCAGGCCCTCATCAGCGCCATGCGCGGCAACCTTGAGCGCGGCTTCGCCTTTTGCGGCGAGAACGTCTCGCGGGTGAATTCCATCGTTTCCGTGCGCGAGCTCATGGACTCGCTCCAGCGGGAATTCGACGAGGCCAAAAACTCGCTCGGCAAGGGCGTGCAGAACGTGCAGGCCTGCTTCGGGCGCGCGGGCGCGGAAGAACCGCACAAGGCCGACTGAGGGCAAAATGTACGCTCTGGAAGTGCTGAATCACGGGACGACGCTCACGGTGCGCCTCACGGGCGACGTGCTCATGGAGGATGTGGCCTCCTTCAACAAGGTCATGCGCGAGCACAGCAAGACCCCCGGCATCAGCCAGCTGGTGCTGGACCTTGGCGCGACCGGGCGCATGGAGGTCGCGGGCCTCGGGGTGCTCGTGAGCCTCAACACCTCCATGCAGCGCTACGGGCGCAGGCTGGTGCTCCTGGGGCCCGCCCCGCATGTGACGGCACTCCTCCAGAAGGCCGAGATCGAGGGCTTTTTCCCCACCTGCGAAAGCGAGGAAGAACTCAGGAACTTCATCCCCGAGGCCTGCGCCCCGGCCGTGTGATGCCGCGCATCTCACCGGCTGACGCGGCGCATGCCCCCACGCCCATTCATGGACGGTATCTGTGCGTTACTACCTGAGACATTACTTCAATCCCGATTTTGACCACCTGAGCGCCAAGCCCGGCGGCGGCGTGGGCACGGACGACAGCGCGGACCTTTACAGCCTCGGCTATGTCCAGAACGTCATCGCCGGGCAAATCCTCGCGGAGATCGTCCCCCTCGACGAGCTCGACGAAAAGCCCGACCCGCGCTTCATCCTCCAGGCGCCGGAATTTCCCGCCGGTGCCAACACCCGCGTTGACCCGGCCTATCCCCGCTATCTCTTGGCGGCGTCCAAGGGCTATGTTTTTTACAATGAAGGCAAGATCACGGTCAAAAGCCTGCTCAATGTCCGCAAGGACGTGAGTTTCCACACGGGCAACATTTTCTTTGTGGGCGACATGGCCGTGCATGGCTCGGTGCGCTCCGGCTTTTCCGTGCAGGCCAACAACCTTCGCATCATGGGCATGGTGGAGGGGGGCGTCGTGCGCGCCAGGCGCGACCTCATGGTGGAGGGTGGCGCCAGGGGCGGCTCCGGCCAGCACTGCCTGCTGGACGCGGGCGGCAAGCTTCTCGTGCCCTTCCTGGAAAAGGTGGAGGCGCGCGCCCGCGGCAATATGCTCATCGACAAGTATTGCCTCTACAGCACGGTCTATGCCGGGGCCAACATGGTGGTGCGCGGCCAGATGTACGGCAGCACCGTCAATGCCTATGGCAGCGTGCATGTGGGCGCGCAGCTCGGCAACCGCGCGGGCGTGCCCACCAAGGTCTATCTGGGCTATGACCCGCTCAATATCCGCCACCTTGAAAAAATCGACCAGATGATCGCCACGCTGTCGCAGGCCATCACCCACCTGAAGGCCGTGGCCGGGCACCTCCCGCCCGACGCCAGCGAGGCCTCGCGCAAGCTCGCGCGGCTCACGGCCCAGCGCGAGGTCATCATGCGCCGCCGCACCGAGCTTTGGTCCCACCTTTCGCAGGATGAGAACAACCTGCAAAACTGCCGCCTCATGGTGGCGGGCGTGGTCCATCCCGGCGTGGAGATTTCCATCGGCAGGGCCTTCATGCTGGTGGAGCGCCCTTACGAAAATGTCCTCTTCCGGCTCTGCTACAACGACATCGTGGTGGAGCCGCTGCCCGCCAAGGCGGCCTCGTGAGCCGGGGGGAGGGCGCCCCGCGCTATGAGGTCGTGCCGTCACCGGACGGCGCACCCATCCCGGCGGACATCATTGCCCATGAAAATGGCCGCAGCCTCGCCATGCTGGGGCCCGGCGGCGCGCGCCGGGAATTGACCACGGCGGAGGCCTTCCTTGCGGAACACGCCGGGAAGGGCGCCGATTCCGCCACTGTGCTTCCCGTGCTCCTCGGCGCTGGCCTCGGCCATGCGCTGGGGCGCCTGCTGGAGGGCTGGGACGGTCCCCTGGCCGTAGTGGACAAGGAAGAGGAGCTGGAAGCGCTCACCGGGACGCTGACCCACCTCCCCGCGGATGCCCGTGAACGTATCCTGATAGTGAAAAGCCCGGACAGCGCCGATGCCTTGGCCAGTCTCACGCGCTGGCAGCTCGCGGAGGGCGGCAAACCCCTCGTGCCGCTGCCGCTGGCCTTTTACCAGCGCCTCGACAAGGCCTATTACGGGGCCCTGCGCGAGAGCCTCAACGCCAGCGCGCGCTTTGATTTCTGGAGCCGGGCGGTGCAGCCGCGCTTCCAGTCCGCAAAGCCCCGCGTCCTTCTGCTGACGAGCAAGTATTTTCTCATGGGCGAGCTTGAAGGGGCCTGCCGCAAGCTCGGCATCGACTACCAGCTCGTGGCCGTGGGCGAGGGCGAGGTGGCGCAGGATGTCTTTGTGCGCCAGCTGCTCGAAACGGTGCTTGCCTTCAGGCCGGATTGCTGCATCACGCTCAACCACATGGGCGTGGATGTGGAAGGCGTGCTCATGGACCTGCTCGCGAGGCTCCAGTTGCCGCTGGCCTCCTGGTTCGTGGACAATCCGCATCTCATCATCCACCAGTATACGCGCTGCGTGAGTCCGTGGACGACCCTGTTCACCTGGGACGCGGACAATGTGCCGAGCCTTGAGGCCGCGGGCTTTGAGCATGTGCGCTACCTGCCCCTGGGCACGGACCCGGAGCGCTTTTCGCCCACGCGCAAGGCGGTGCCCGAGGCCTGGAAGGCGGGAGTCTCATTTGTGGGCAATTCCATGCTCTACAAGGTGGGGGGCAGGCTCAAGAACGGGCGCTTTCCGCGTGACTTGCTCCTGCCCTTTCGGGAGGTTTCCGCCGCCTTTGCTGAAAGCGAGTTCCGCAGCGTGGCGGATTTCCTCTGTCAGCGCTTCCCCAAGGTCTATGACGGCTATTTGCAACTCCCCGACAACGAGGCCAGGCTGGCCTTTGAAACGGCCATCACCTGGCAGGCCACGCGGCTCTACCGCAATGATTGCGTGCGCCGCCTCCTCCCGTTCAGGCCGCTCATCGTGGGCGACGGCGGCTGGAAGGTGGAATTTCGCCATGACACGCCTCAGCCGCGCTATCTCGGCGAGCTCAGCTACTATTCCCAGCTTCCCGCTTTTTACGGCCATTCGGACATCAATTTCAACAGCACGAGCAAGCAGATGAAGGGCGCGGTCAACCAGCGCGTCTTTGACGTGCCCGCCGCCGGGGCCTTTGTGCTCACGGACTGGCGCCCGCAGATGGAACAGCTCTTCACCCCGCAGGAAATGGCCTGCTACCATGAGCCGGACGAGATTCCGGAACTCGTGCGCTACTACCTCGCGCACCCCGACGAGCGCGGGAAGCTCGTCACCGCGGCGCGTCGCCGGGTGCTCGCCTGCCACACCTGGGCCCATCGCCTCCAGACCATGCTCGAGGAAATGCGCGCCATATATGGTACTCCGGCGGCCGGGGCTCCCAGAGCTGCCGAATGAGCGCGGACCCTGTCCTCGTCCTCCAGCTGCGGCGCATGGGGGACCTGATTCTTACCTTCCCCCTCCTGCTGGCCCTTACGCGGCGTTATGCCGGGCATCCCCTCTGGGTGGCGGCAGAGCCGCGTTTTTTTCAGGAGCTCGTGCCCCTGGCGCCGCAGGCCGTCTTTTTCCCTCCGGAACATTTGCCCGCGCTCGCCAAGCGCAGCTATGCCGCGGCCATCAATCTTGACAGCCGGGCGGATGCCGCGGCCTGCATGGCCGCTCTGGAGGCGCCCCTCAAGCTCGGGCCCGTTGCCGGGGCCTCGGGGCTGCATATCGAAGGCTACTGGCAGCTCTACCGGGCGGCGCTCACGCGCAACAACAGGCACAACGCCTTTCACTGGGCGGACTTGCACCGCCTTGACATCCTGCCGCCGGGGCCTGTGTGGCCCGCGCCGACGCCGCGCCCGGCACGGCCGCGCACCGGGCGCGTGGGCCTTGTGCTCGGGGCCAGCGACCCAGCCAAGCGGCCCGACGCCCTGTTCTGGGGCCGGCTTGCCGGGCGGCTGGTACGGAGCGGCCTGACGCCCGTCCTGCTGGGAGGTCCCGCGGAGCGCGAGCTGGGGGAGGAGGTGGGGCGCCTTGCCCGGCTGCCTCAGGCCAACCTGTGCGGACGCCTGTCCCTGCGGGAGGTCGCCCATGTCATGCAGGGGCTGGACCTCTGCATCACGCCCGACACCGGGCCCATGCACCTGGCGGACTGGCTGGGCGTTCCCGTGCTCAACCTCTCCATGGGCAATGTCCATGCGCGCGAAACAGGGCCGGTCTCGCCGGGGCAATTCGTGCTCCGCGCTGCCATCAGTTGCGTGGGCTGCTGGAGCTGCCAGCAGACGCGCCTGCGCTGCAAGGCGGCGTTCAGCCCCGAGGGCGTGGCCCGGGCCGTCCATGCCGTGCTGGAGCATCCGGAGGAGATTGACGGAAACTCCGCGTGGCCCGGCCTCGAGTTATTGCGCACCGGACGGGATGAACTGGGGCTGCACAGCCTCGCCCCGGTGGGGAAGGACCCCTCAGTGGGGGGCCTTTTGGAAGATTTCTGGCAGGGGGCCTTTCTTGCGTTTTCCACGCCGGACCTGGCCACGCTGTTGAAGCAGCGTGCCGCCACGCTGCTGGCGAACCAACCTGTACTTGCCGGGAGGCTCGCCACGTCGTTGGGTCGATTGCTTGCTGCGTGGGCCCGTCAGGGCGGCCGACCGCTCCCCGAGGACTTCTGGGCAGCCCAGCCGCCGCTTTTGCGAATTTTTGCCGGGCACGCGCAGATGACCTTGCAGAACGGGGATCATTCCAAGGCTGCCTGGCAAACCGTCCTCGAGCGGGCCGAGCTCCTGCGCGCGGCGCTCACCTGAGCTTGTTCTGGGCTTGTCCTTCCTGCCTCAGTCCCTCTTGTCCCGGTTTCCGCGGGCATCGCGCAGGTCCGGGGCGCGCCGGATTTCCGGGTGNGGTGCAGAAGGCGCGCGGAGCGGACGCNCGCGCGGCTCCTCCATGTCGTCCACATCGGGCTCGGGNGAAAAAGCCGGNCNGCTCTCGCCGGAAAGTTCCTGAAGCAGGGCGCAAGGCAGGCCTTTGCCCAGAAGCGCCGTAAATTCCGCCGCATCACAGGCATCCGTTAGCTCCGGCGGCTCACCGACAGCGGCAAGACGCCGCCAGCCATCCAGCACATCCGCCGCTTCTGCGGCCTCGCCGGCAGGAACTGGCAACAGCATTCCCTGCCGCCATTCTCTGTCGGAAATGCGCGAAGCAAGGCCCGGAATTTCCCGGCCTGCGTCGCCATTTTCCGTGGGGCGCNCNTGAACTGCCCTGCCGTCNNCGGCTNCGGTGATTTCCAGATTTGTCAGGAGAAAAAGCCGGAAGGCCCGGCNTCCCAGCCGGCGGCGACAGAGGACGGCCTGGCCGCGTTCCCCATCGAGGATGAGGAGCGGCGCTCGCCCCCTGCGCACAACTGCCAGAAGCGCGACGCCCGCGATGATGCAGGCCCCGCCCCCCGCCAGNGCCGGGGGCAGGCTTTGCTGCGTCCCCACGAGCAGGAGGAGCAGCCCGAAGCCGAGGAATGCCGCGCCCAGAAAGCGCCCGAGGCTCTGACCGCGACCGCCGGGTGCCGAGGCAAGCACCTGGATCTGGCGGCCTTCACACAGAGTGGGCCAAGGGAGCCGGAGCGGCGGCTCGGCGTCCGTGGCGGGTGCTGTGTCGATGGGCTGCATCAAGGCCGANTNCGCGGCAAAAGGCAGGCGCGGGAGCTTGCCCTACTTGCCCATGGCGTTGAGAAAATCCTTGTTGGAGGGCGTGCCGCGCATCTTGTCGAGCAGGAACTCCATGCTGTCGAGCGGCGCCATGGGCGCGAGAATCTTGCGCAGGAGCCAGACGCGGTTGAGNACATCGTCGGGCAGGAGCAGGTCCTCCTTGCGCGTGCCCGTACGGTTGATGTCGATGGCCGGGAAAACGCGCTTTTCGGAGAGGTGGCGGTCGAGATAGATTTCCATGTTGCCCGTGCCCTTGAACTCCTCGAAGATGACCTCGTCCATGCGNGAGCCCGTGTCGATAAGCGCCGTGGCGATGATGGTCAGGCTGCCGCCTTCCTCGATATTGCGGGCNGCGCCGAAGAAGCGCTTGGGCCGCTGCAGGGCGTTGGCGTCCAGGCCGCCGGAAAGCACCCGGCCGGAGGAGGGCGTCACCGCGTTGTAGGCGCGCCCGAGCCTCGTGATGGAATCGAGCAGGATGACCACGTCCCGCTTGCGCTCCACAAGGCGCTTGGCCTTTTCNAGCACCATTTCGCANACCTGCACATGNCGCTGCGGCGGCTCGTCNAAGGTGGAGCTGATGACTTCCGCCTTCTGCACCGTGCGCTCCATGTCCGTCACTTCCTCNGGGCGCTCGTCAATGAGCAGGATGATGAGGTAGACGTCGGGATTATTGGCGATAATGGCATTGGCGAGCGACTGGAGCAGGATGGTCTTGCCCGTNCGCGGGGGCGCCACGATGAGGCCGCGCTGGCCGCAGCCCACCGGGGCCATGAGGTCGATGACGCGGTTGGAAAGATTTTTCTCGCCATTTTCCATGACGAGCTGGCGGTCGGGATAGATGGGCGTGAGGTTGTCGAAGAGGACGAGATTCTTGGCGTTTTCTGGCNGTTCAAAGCCGATTTCCGTCACTTTCAAAAGGGCGAAATAGCGCTCGCCCTCCTTGGGCGGCCGAATCTGGCCGGAGACCACATCGCCCTTGCGCAGCGAAAACCGCCGTATNTGGGAGGGGGAAACATAGATGTCATCGGGCCCCGGCATGAAGCTGTATAGCGGCGAGCGNAGGAAACCGAAGCCGTCCGGAAGGATCTCCAGCACGCCGTCGCCGTATATGGCCCCGTTCTGCGAGGCGCAGGTGGAAAGGAGCGCGAAAATGAGCTCCTGCTTGCGCATGGAACTGGCATTTTCGATCTCATATTGCTCGGCGAGCTCCATGAGCTCTTGCATACTGCGGGTTTTCAGGTCGGTGAGGCTCAGGCCATTGTCNGTGATNAGGGNGGGNGTGGTTTTTTTCTTGCGCATACAGGTAGTTAGGGTTTCAAACAANGGTGAAGGCATGAGATTTTCATGCCGGACGGANGCCCGAAAGGGCGAGAGGGCGGGATGGATTTCTGCAAGCGACGTGCGGCAGCAAGACTAGGGGATTCCTGCACAAATGGCAAGAAAAAAAGCAACTATTTCGCCAAAAGCTGAACGAAGCCGCGCCGTTCCGGNNTCGCNNCNGANNG
>JAAUYX010000087.1:24431-26980 GCA_014804905.1 Desulfovibrio sp.
CGCTTTCGCCGNNNTGTCGGGNGNAACGCAAAAACAGCGCAAAGGACCGGAGCGGCGCTGCGGAAAGGCCCGGCGTGGGGGGGCNGTCTCAGGCGCTCTTGACCTCCGCGTCGGCCGCGGGCTGCGCCGCATAGAGGGCGAAAAGCTCCTCGCGCAGGTCGTCGGTGGCGAGGCCGAGCACCTCGGCGAGCTCCCCGCCCACAAGGCTCATGGCCTGCTCGAGAAGGCGGCGCTCCCCGAAGGAGAGCTCCTTGGTGCGTCCGATGAGCAAGAGCTCGCGCAGCACATCCGCCACCACGGCAAGCTCCGGGCTTTTCAGGCGCTCGGAATATTCGCGAAAACGGCGGTTCCAGTTCTGCCCGGTAAAGACAGTGCGCTCGCGGTCAGTGCGGAGCATGTCGAGGATACGGCTCGCCTCCTTGCGCGTGATGAGCGGCCGAAGGCCCACATTGATGGCATTGTGCACCGGAACCATGAGGGTGATATTGTTGGCCCGGATGCGCACGATGTAAAATTCGCAGGCAACGCCGCCGATGTCCTTGTGGTCGATGCGCTCTATCCTGCCCACGCCCTGGGCCGGATACACCACGAGCTTGTCCGGTGCGAACATATGCCTTCCATGCGCTTTTGGGCGCAACTACGCAGATTGTGAATTTGGTCCATCACTGCGGACGGCATTCCGGCTGCGCCCGGCTGGCCGATTCCCGTAGGGGGGAGGCAGGGACAAGAACAGGGTTGCGCAAAGGGGCCAAAATACGACTGTGGTTAACCTATAGACCATTCGGGCATGAGTGTCCAGCGGGGAGGGCGTTTTTTTCTTTTTCTCAGGCGGCGTCGGGCCTTGCCGCGCGCGCCAGGCGCGTCGCCCCTGCCGTATCCCCCGCGGCCGCGGGCAGGAACACCTCGAGCGCAGCGGGCATGACGTCGGCAATGCGCGCGGCGTCCTCCGCATCCGGACGCCCCAGGACCCAGTTGATGACGTCGCCCTTGTGCGGGGGCTTCCCGATACCGATGCGCAGGCGCCCGAAATCCCCGTTGCCGAGCTGCTCGCAGATGGAGGCAAGGCCATTGTGGCCGGCATTGCCGCCGCCCACCTTGTAGCGCAGTTCCCCTGCCGGGATATCGAGCTCGTCATGGGCCACGATGAGGTGCTTTGGCTCGATCCTGTGCCACGCGAGCAGCGGCTGCACCGAGCGGCCGCTGGCGTTCATCATGGTCAGCGGCTTGGCGGCGAGCCAGTGACCCTCGAGGCCCGGCATCCTGAAACGCCAGAGCTCGCACTGGAATTTCGCGCCGCCAAGCGCCTCGGCCTGCCCCTCCTCCTGCGCCCTCTCGAGCACAAAATCCACAAAGGCGAAGCCACAGTTATGCCGGGTTCCCGCATATCTGTTGCCGGGATTGCCCAGGCCCACGAGCGCGCCTCTATAGTCCATAAAAGTGTCTCCGTGCTTGTTTTTTAGTGGGGCCGGCCGCTTCAAGATGCAGCTCCATGCCCAGACCCGCGCACACTGCGGCCATGTCCCGCGCCATAAAGGCCGCCCTCGGCGGCATCATGGGCGCAAGGTGCCCCCCGTCGGGAAGCCAGACCAGCGTTTTTTCCGGTGCATGGATTGCGTTGAAAAACTCGCGCGCGAGGGATGGCGTGAACAGGGCGTCGTCGCGGGCATTGTAGAGCCTGAAGGGACAGGTAAGCTCCGTTCCGATGCGGGCGCTGAACAGGCTTGCCAGAAAGCCGAGGGGATAGGTGTAGCGACTGCCGCCCCTCGGCATGGCGAGTTCGCCGTGCCCGGCAAGCACCCGCCCTAGGGAAAGATAGGCGGCAAGGGGAACGGGCAGCCAGGGGAGCGCGCGCCCGAGGCGCACGATGGCGCGCTCAAGCCTGTCCCGCTCACGGGCGAAACGCGCGAAGCGCGTGAGCTCGATGGCGCGGGGCATGTGCGGTAAAATGGCGCAGATGGCGAAGGCCGCCGTGAGCGTGGTCGAGCGGGCGGCATGGGCCACGGTGAGGATGCCGCCCTGGCTGTGACCGCAGACGGCCACGGGCCCGAGCCCGGCCTCGTGCAGCCAGCGCTCGGCGAAAAGCCCGTCCTCCAGAAGCGAAGCAAAGGTGAAGCCGCCCTTGTGCGGATTGACGCCGTGCCCCGCAAGATGCAGTCCCGCCACGGCAAGCCCAGACCGCCGCAGGGCCGCAAGCAGGGTGCGGTAGTGCCGGGGCGAGAGCATGGTGCCGGGGTAGAAAAGCACGCTCCCCGCACCGGGATTGGGCCACAGCTCCAGCGTGAAGCTGTGGCTGTTCCGCTCAAGGCGCTGAAACCGGGCGCGGGCAGAGGACATTGCCTTCCGTGATGCAAAAGGGCCGACCCGCAAGGGGCCGGCCCCATTCTGTCGACTGATGCTGTACGCGGGCCGCGGACCACTCATGGCGCGGGCCGTGACTCGCCCCGCCGGAAAGCCTACTCGGCGGCCGCTTCGCCCTCGCCTTCCTCGGCCGCATCGTCCTTGCTCTTGGCGAGCACGCTGACGATGGCGAAATTGCGGTCATGCACGGC
>JAAUYX010000088.1 GCA_014804905.1 Desulfovibrio sp.
GGAGGAAAGCATGAGCAAGGAATGTGATTTCTGCGGCAAGAAGCCCCAGGTGGGCAACCTCGTGAGCCACTCCAACATCAAGACCAAGCGGCGCTTCAACCCCAATCTCCAGCGCGTGCGCCACCAGTTCCCCGACGGCAGCGTGCGCACGCTCACGGTCTGCACCCGCTGCCTGCGCTCGGGCCTCGTGTCCAAGCCCGCGGCCCGCAAGCAGGACTAGCCGCTTTTCTCCGCACGATTTCTTGAGCCCTGGCAGCAATGCCGGGGCTCTTTTCCGCTTTTCCCCATGCCGCAAAGCGACCCTTCCGCGGCGCCGGGCCGCCCCGCAAGGCGCCACTGGCGCGTCCGCCCGGCCTTCATACCCGCATCCTGGCGCAACATCACGGGCGCTCACGGCTTCACGAGCTACCGGCAGCGGCGCGACTGGCGTCTGGTGCTCTCCGCCTGCGGCATCCCGCACAGGCTCGCGCAGTTCAACGGCCGCGAATACCTCTATGTGCCGCCGCTGCTCGAAGGAGCGGCCCTCAAGGAGCTCACGGGCTTTGACGCCGAGCGCAAAAGGGCGCCCGCGCCGCTCCCCGCAAGCTATCCGCACTGGCGTCTCGTCGGGTGTTTTCTTTTGCCGCTTCTTGTCTGGCACGGGATGCGCGTGGGCTGGTGGCCCGCACCGGAGCAGCTTCCGCCCCCGCGGCTCTGGCTTGCCGCAGGCGCCCTTGATACGCTGGCGGTGCGCCTGCACCACGAGTGGTATCGCGCCGTCACCGCCCTCACCCTTCATGCCGACGCGGCGCATCTGTGCGGCAATATCGCCTTCGGGGCGCTGTTTCTGGCGCTGCTCGCGCGCGGCGCGGGGCTGGGCCGTGCCCTCTGGCTGACGCTGCTGGGTGGGAGCCTCGGCAATGCGCTGGCCGTGCTCTTGCGGCGTGAGCCCGTGGAAAGCATCGGCTTTTCCACCGCGCTCTTCGCCTGCGTGGGCGCGCTCTCCGGGCTCATGGCCCTGCGCGGCGCGGGACGGCGCGAGATGCTCCTGCCCGTGGCCGCGGGCGCGGGCNTGCTCGCCATGCTGGGCACGGAGGGCGAACGCACCGACTATCTCGCGCATGTGGCGGGGCTTGTGGCCGGGCTTGCGCTCGGCATGTGGGAGGGGCTCTGCCAAAAACGGAAATGGCCAACGCTGCCCCAATGGCTGTGGGNAACGCTGGCCATCCTGCTGCCTGTGGTGGCCTGGCGGCTCGCCTTCGGCCGCCTCTGACAGCTCTACGCCTCGGGCGCGCGCCCGATGCAGAAATAGGCGAAACCGCGGTCGGCCATGGCCTGCGGCGAATAGAGGTTGCGGCCGTCAAAGAGGATGGGCGCGGTCAANAGNGACNTGATGCGCGCAAAATCCGGGTTGCGGAACTGGTTCCACTCCGTCACCACGAGCAGGGCCTGCGCGCCCTCGCANGCCGCGTACTGGTCGTCCACAATTTCCACCAGCGGGTTGTCGGCGAAGATGCGGCGCGCATTGTCCGCGGCCACGGGGTCAAAGGCCCGCACCTTCATGCCAGCGTCGGTGAGCGCATTGACGATGCTGATGGCCGCTGCCTCGCGCATGTCGTCCGTATTGGCCTTGAAGGCCAGGCCCCAGAGGGCCANGGTCTTGCCCGCAACGCCCCCCTGCGGCGCGAAATATTCCTCGATGCGGNGNGCCATGTGCGCCTTCTGGCGGGCGTTCACCGCTTCCACGGCATTGAGGAGCATGGGCTCCACGCCGGACTCCTCGGCGGTCTGGATGAGCGCCTTCACGTCCTTGGGAAAGCAGGAACCGCCATAGCCCACGCCCGGATAGATGAACTGATAGCCGATGCGCGAATCCGAGCCGATGCCCACGCGCACGTCCCGCACNTCCGCGCCCACATGCTCGCAGATGGTGGCGATTTCGTTGATGAAGGAAATCTTGGTCGCCAACATGCAGTTGGCGGCATACTTGGTCATCTCGGCGCTCCGCACGGCCATGACGATGATCTTGTCGCGGGTGCGCGCAAAGGGCGCATAGAGCTCGCGCATGAGCGCGGCCGCCGCGGGCGACGAGGTGCCGATGACCACNCGGTCNGGCTTCATGAAGTCGGCNATGGCGTCGCCTTCCTTNANAAATTCGGGATTGGAGACCACCTCGGCCTTGAGGGAGACGCCGCGTTTGGCGAGCTCCTCGCCGATGNTGGCCGCCACCATGTCGGCCGTGCCCACGGGCACGGTGGANTTGTCCACCACCACGAGGTCCTTCTGCATGGTGCGGCCGATGTCNCGCGCCACCTGGCGCACATAGCTCAGGTCGCAGGAGCCGTCGGGCAGCGGCGGCGTGCCCACGCAGATGAAAACGCAGTCCGCGTCGGCGATGCCCTCTTCAAGGCTGGTGGTGAAGGTGAGNCGCCCGTCGGCGCGGCTNCGGCGCACCATGGGCTCCAGCCCCGGCTCATAGATATGCACNGAGCCGGAATTGAGTTTTTCCACCACGGCCGGATTCACGTCCACGCAGGTGACGGTATTGCCCATTTCCGCAAAACAGGCGGCGCTGACAAGGCCCACATAACCCGTGCCCACGATGCACAACTTCATATTTTTTCGCTCTCCCCGCGCTCTGCGCTCTGCTTGATGGCGTNCGGCCCGCGCTGCCCCGGCCCCGCGCGACTTGACGGCGCGGCCCGGATGACGCCAAAATGCGTGGCCGTAGCCACCATACATAGGCAATTTTTTTTCGCCGGGCAAGCGGGCGCGCTGGCGTTATCGGNCGCGGCCGGAGGGAGCTGGGAATGATCGTCGGGCTGGGCATCGACNTGACGGANCTTGAGCGCATCAGNAAAGTCCATGCGCGCTTCGGCCGCCGCTTCCTTGAAAAATTTCTCGCCCCCGGCGAACTGGCGGCCCTCCCCCAGGAGCCGCNCCCTTCCTTTCTTGCAGGCAGGTTCGCCGCCAAGGAGGCCGCCGCCAAGGCCCTGGGCACGGGCTTTGCCGGAGGTATCGGCCCCAGCCAGATGGAAGTGGTGGTCGCGCCCGCGGGCGCGCCCTCCCTCGTCTTTCACGGGGCGGCGGCGCAGCNGGCGGCCAGCCTGGGNGCGCGCGCGGTGCACCTNTCCATCAGCCATGAACGCAGCCACGCCGTGGCCGTGGTGGTGCTGGAGGCATAATGGAGACCCNTGCGGAATTTTGCGCCCGCCTTTCCCCGCTGCCGCTGCCGGAAGAAATGCGGCAATGGGACGCCGACGCCGCGGCGCTGGGCCTGTCNCCGGCCATGCTCATGGAAAATGCCGGGCATGTGGCTCTGGACGTGCTCTTGCGCTATGTCCCGGAGGTGGCGGGCAAGGCCGTGTGGCTCATCATGGGCAGCGGCAACAATGGCGGCGACGCTGCCTGCATCGCGCGCCTTCTGGCGGACCGCGGAGCAAGGCCCCTGCTCTTCACAACGCGGCCGCCGGAAGCGGCCACCGGAGCGAGCGNAACCCATCTCGCCCTCGCCCGCGCCAATGGCGTGCGCGTGGCGCCGCTCGCGGAACTTGCCGCCGCTGTTTCCGCCTGTCCGGGCAGCGACAGCGGGCCGCCGCACGTCATTGTGGACGGGCTCCTCGGTACGGGCTTTTCCGGCACGCTCAGGCCGGACGCGCAGGCCGTCATCGAGCAGNTCAACGCCCTTTCGGGGCGCCTCCCCGAGTGTTTCGTGCTCGCCGTGGANATCCCCTCGGGGCTCGACGCCACCACCGGCAAGCCTTCCCCCGTGGCCGTGCGCGCCCACGCCACGGTGAGCCTNGCCGCNGCCAAGCCGGGCCTNGTGCTNCCNGANGCNGCGCCCTGGGTNGGCGCGCTCCANNTGGGCGACATCGGNATGCCGGCNCCGGTGCGNCGNCCGGTGCGCCANTANCTNNTGGACGGNCNNGCCCTCACCGCCCTGCCGGCTCCTGCGCCGGAAAGCTACAAGAACAGTTTCGGCCATGTGCTCGTGCTCGGCGGCGCGCCCGGCCTCACCGGCGCGGGGCATCTCGCCTGCGCGGGCGCCCTGCGCGCGGGCGCGGGCCTCGTGAGCGCGGCAGCGCCGGAAAGCGCGCTTGCGTCCATCCAGTGCGGCTGGCCCGAAATCATGACCGTGCCCCTGGGGTCGCCCGGCGCGACAGAGTGGCCCGCGGAAATCCCGGACGCCTTGCGCGAGCGCCTGCGCCGCGCCACGGCGCTGGCCGTGGGGCCGGGCATGGGCCGGGGCGAGGATGCCGCCGCCTTCCTCGCGGCCCTGCTGGAGCTTCCGGAACGGCCCCCTGCCGTCATGGACGCGGACGCGCTCGTGCTGCTTGCCCGCAGGCGGAAGCTTCTCGCAAGGCTCGGCCCCGATGACGTGCTCACGCCGCATCCCGGCGAAGCCGCGGCCCTGCTCGGCACGGACGGCGCGCACATCCAGACAGACCGCCCGGCGGCGCTGGCCGCGCTCTGTGCGCTCTCACGCGCGGCCGTGGTCCTCAAGGGGGCGGGCACACTCGTGGGGCAGGCGGAGGCGCCGGTATTCATCTCCCCCTATGCCGTCCCGGCGCTGGCCATGGGCGGTTCCGGGGACGTGCTCGCGGGCTGTATCGCGGCGCTCCTCGCGCAAAGCCGCGGGCAGGAGGGCGCGGGCCTCTCCGCCGCTGCCACGGGCGTGGCCCTTCATGCGCTCGCCGGGCGCAGCCTCGGGTTGCGCTTTCCCCGGCGGGGCTGCGTAGCCTCGGAACTCGCGGACGCGCTCTCCCACGTGGCCGCCACCCTGGGTGAAGCGGAAAAAGGCGTCTGGGAGCGCCGCGTGCCGTGGCCATGCTGAAGCTCCCCACTCTCGAGGCCACCCGAAACTTCGGGGCCCAGCTCGCGCGGCTTTTACCCGCTTCCGGCGTGCGCGCCGTCCTTTTGCGCGGGGGCCTCGGCAGCGGCAAGACCACGCTCACCGCGGCGCTGGTGCAGGCGCTTCCCGGCGGGGCCGAGGCCGAAGTCGCAAGTCCCTCCTTCACGCTCTGCAACATCTACCCCACCCAGCCGCCGCTGGTGCACTGCGACCTCTACCGCGCGCCGGGACACGCGCCCGAGGAGCTTCTGGACGCGCTCGACGCCGGAGACGCCCTTGCGGTGGTGGAATGGGCGGACAGCCTCGACCCCGCGGAGCTGCCGGAGGATTTTCTGGACATCTCCCTGAAGATGGAGGATGATGGCCGACTGCTGCTCCTGCAGGGGGCGGGCCCCAGAGGGGAGGCCCTCGCCGCGGCGCTTGCCGGGGCACTGGAGCGCGACCCCGCGCGCCCGCAGGCGGCAACGGTACCGCGCAACGGCTAACCGGAGTTGGGCATGAAGATTCTGGTGCAAAAATTCGGCGGCACTTCAGTGGCGACGCTGGAAAGCATGAAGATGGTGCGCGGCAAGGTCATGGACGGCCTCGCGCGCGGCTATAAGGTTATCGCCGTGCTTTCGGCCCGCGCCGGGGAGACCAACCGCCTTCTGGCGCTTGCCGACGAATGGTCGCCCGCGCCGGACCGGGCGGAATGCGACGTGCTTGTCTCCACCGGGGAGCAGGTTTCCGTGAGCCTGTTCACCATGCTGCTCAAGGATGCGGGCGTGAGCGCCCGTTCCCTCCTTGGCTGGCAGATTCCCGTCACCACCGACGACGATTTCGGGCGCGCGCGCATCATCGCCATCGACAGCGAGCAGTTGCGCGAGCTTTTCCAGCACTATGACGTCCTCGTGGTGGCGGGCTTTCAGGGCTGCACGCCGGAC
>JAAUYX010000089.1 GCA_014804905.1 Desulfovibrio sp.
CCGCTCGGTGGAGGCCGCGCCGGTGACCGAGGACATGCGGCTCGAGCACCGCGTGCTCGGGCCGGACGGCGCGGAGGGCGACGTGGCCGTGGTTCCCGCGGGCATCACCGTGGCCGAGGGGCCGCCGCGCTCGGTGAGCGCCAGCGCCCGCTACGACACGGACACGGGCTTCGGCGTGGAGGGCACCTGGGAGCACCGCAACCTCTTCCACAACGGGGAGCGCCTCACCCTTGACGCGCCCGTTTCGCAGCAGGAAATCGGCCTCAAGGCGGCCTTCGAGAAGCCGGCCTTTCTTCAGCGCGGCCAGCGCCTGCTCGCCAACGGCGCGGCCATGTGGGAAAATACCGACGCCTACCAGCAGGAATCGCTCAAGGGCGAGGTCGGCATCGACCGCCGCCTCGCGCGGCAGTGGTGGGGGGGCATTCACCTCGGCGCGGAGGGCGGCTGGCTCAAGGACAACGAGCACGAAAAGCGCCCCTACGGCGTCATCGAGCCCAAGGCGGGGCTCAGGCACGACAGCCGCAACAACAAGCTCAACCCGTCAAGCGGCATGGAGGCGGAGCTCAAGCTCCTGCCTTTCAGCGGCTTTTATGAGGAATTTTTCGGCGCTTTCGCCACCACCCTCTCCGTGGCGGGCTATTACGCGCCCTATGGCAAAAAGCCGGACGGCAAAATCGACGACCGCCTCGTGCTCGCCGGGCGCGTGGAAGGCGGCGCCATGCCAGGGGCGTCCTCTCTGAAAAGTATCCCGGCGAGTCTGCGCTATTTCACGGGCGGCGCGGGCTCGGTGCGCGGCTACGCCTACCAGGCCATCGGCCCGCGCGACAAGGAGGGCGACCCCCTGGGCGGCCGCTCCTACCAGGTGGTGAACCTCGAGGCGCGCTTCATGGTGGCCGAAAATGTGGGCATCGTGCCCTTTCTTGACGGCGGCATGGTCTACAAGGACGAATTTCCGCGCATCATCGGCGACATGGACTGGGGCACGGGCCTCGGCTTCCGCTATTACACGCCCATCGGGCCNGTGCGCCTCGACGTGGCNACNCCNNTNCACCGCATCNNNGGCGACCCGCCGGTGCAGGTNTATATCAGCATAGGGCAGTCCTTCTGATGGCCTGGNGGAGAAAAAAGAACGCCGCGGCGTCNGCGGCCGCAGCTNCGGCNCCCACGGACGNGNCGCCGCCGAAGCCGGCCTCCCGGCGGCTCTGGCGCTGGCTGCGCCGCTGCCTTCTGGGACTGCTCGCGCTGGTGTTCATCACNNTTGCCGCGGCATTCGGCGGCCTCTACTGGATNTGCCAGACGGAGGGCGGCCAGGCCTGGCTCATGAAAACCGCCAANGCCGCGCTNGAAAGCAAGGANGGCGGCCTCAGCTTGCGGCTGACAAAGCTCACGGGCTCGCTGCCCTTTGATTTCGCCTTCGGCCTCGAAGCGGCGGACAGCCACGGCATCTGGCTNACNGCGCCGGANAACCGNGTGNTNTGGAACTGGCGCGCNCTCCCCGGCGCGGTGCGCATCGAAAAAGTGGCGCTGNTCAGGCCCGTGCTCANCCGCCTGCCNGANNTGCCGCCCGCGCCCNAGCCAGAGCCGCAGGCGCANCCCATGACGCTCAANGATGTGCAGGCCCTGCTGGGGAAGGTGGCCCACATCCTCGGCGANCCGCCCTTCTGGCTGCCGGAAGTCTTTCTTGCCGCCACGCTGGAGGACGCGCGCTTNCCGGCGNCCCTGCTCGGCGGGCAGGAAAAGGCCCCCGCTGCGGCGGAAGGGACGGAGACGGGAACCGCCGAAGGGCCNCCACCCGCAGCAGACGTCCCAGCCGCCGAGCTGCGCGCCAATGCGGATGTGGGCCTCACCTTGCAGAAAAAGAGCGGCCTCACGCTCAGCGCGCAGGCCCAACTGGCCGGGGCGGAGGGTGAGGAGGTGCGCNTCGCCGTCCTCGGGCTTGAGGAAGCCACGCTCAAGGCCGAGCGTCACGGCNANAGCGGACGCGGCCACGCCGGGCCTTGCGGNCACGGCNAANGTGGAGGGGCAGCTCNCNGCNCCCCTGCTTNCCGTGGCCGACCTNCCNCCNGACCTTTTGGGCTCCTCGGCCACGCTCCATCTCGCGCTGGACGCCANGGGNCTNGGCGACGCCGAAAGCAGCCCGGCCATCAGCCTGCTCGGGCCCAATCTCGCCGCCGGGCGCGTGAGCCTGCACGGGCAGGGAACATGGAAAGCAGACAACGGCTGGAGCCACGGNGANATCGACGGCCCGCTGGACNTGGANCTCGGTGTCGCGCTGGCTCCCGGTGACGGCGAAGCGGCAACGGCAGCAGACGAGGGCGAGGCGCGGGACCCGCTCGCCATGTTCCGCGCGCCGCTCCGGCTCACGCTCAAGGCTGGGGGCNCCTTGCCCGCGCCGGACCTCGNCCTTCGGCTCAGTTGCGCCGAGCTGGCAACAGGCGGGCATANNCTGAAAGACCTCGCNCTTGCCNTCAGCGGCAAGGATTTGGCCCTGCCGCTNGNCGCCGCCTTCCCCCCCACGNNGGAAACGGCCATCGACCTTGACGTGGCGGCGAGCCTNGACGGCCACGCCCTCACCACCCGCGGGCAATTTTTCTACGCCGCCGCGGAAGACGCCCCGCCCGGNGANCCCCGCGACCTGCGCGCGGGCGTNCGCGACCTTATCCTCCACGCCGCNGGCATCGGCGGCGAGGGCGCCCTCNCGGCCCTTNTGCCGCACGGNGGNNNGCCTGCGCTGGACGGCGGCCTGNGCCTCAATGTGGANGANTGGGCCGCGCTNTCNGCCCTNGTNCCCGGCATGGCGCTCACGGGCGACGCCCATGTGGAGCTGGCGCTCAACNCCGTGGCCCCGGCNCANGANNNANNCNGCGANGCCNGCGCCGTCTCGCAGGATGCGCGCCTTGCCTGGCGCATNCCGCGCCTCAACGTGAAAGAGACCGGCGGCAAAGAAGTGGCCAGGGTGCAGGCCCTCACGGGCGAGGCCACGCTCACGGACCTTTTTAAGCAGGCCTCCCTTGCCGCGCGGCTGGACCTTGNGGAAGCCCGGGCCGCNGGNCTGCGCCTCGGCGCGAAGCTCAGGGCGGACGGCCCGCTTGCCGGGCCGCTCAACGCCAAATTGACGAGCACCGGAGATGTGGCGACGCAGCTTGACGTGGCCTGGCAACCCGGCGAGGTGCTCTTGCGCGTGCTCAATGCCCGCACCAACCTGCCCGCTTCCCTCACCGGGGGCAAGGCCGCCACGCTGGGGGCGCGGCTGCAGGGGCCCGCGCGGCTCCGCTACGGCGACGGCGGCATCGGGGTGGACCATCTCGACCTCGCGCTCACACCCTCGGGGCGGCTCCGCGCCAGGGGGGGCCTCGCGCCCGACAGGCTCGACCTTGACCTCGGCCTCTCCGCGCTCACGCTCAAGCCCTGGATCGTCCTCGTGCCCGCGCTCCCCGAGGGGGCCGTGGACATCACGGCGAAGCTCAACGGCAGCCCGGCGCGCCCGGGCGGGCGCTTCCGCGTGGGCGTTGCCGGGCTCAAGATTCCCGGCAGCCCGCTCGCGCCGCTCTCCCTCGCGCTTGCGGGCGGCATCGAGCCCACGGCAGGCGGCGGCATCCTCAGCGCGCGGCTGGAAGTGCCCCCGGCCACGCTCAAGGCCCTGGGCGGGGACGCGGCGCAGGTGGCCGCGCGCGTGCCCCTGCTTTTCGGTCCGGACGGCATCCCCAAACCGGACATGGCCGGCAAGCTCTCAGCCAGGGTGCGCTGGGACGGTGCCCTCGGCCCGCTCTGGAGCCTCGTGCCCATGGCGGACCGCCGCCTCAACGGCCGTATCGCGCTCAATGCCGACGCCTCCGGCACGCTCAAGGCCCCGCGCATCCGCGGCGGCGTTGCCATCAATCAGGGCCGCTTCGAGGACCTGCTGCTCGGCGTTTTACTCACGGACATCACCGTGCGCCTTGACCTCGAGGACAAGGGGGGCGGCGGCCACGGGGGCCTCCCCGGCTCCATGCGGCTCGACCTTTCCGCTTCCGACGGCCGGGGCGGCAAGGCGACCATCGCGGGCTCGGGCGCGCTCAACGGCGACGACCTCAACATCAGGGCGAGCATCGAGCGCCTCCGGCCGTTGCGCCGCCGCGACGTGCACATCATGCTCTCGGGCAAGGCCACGGTCACGGGCAGCGCCACCGCGCCGGACGTGGCCGGGGAGATCATCGTCAACCAGGGCGAGGTACTCCTCAACAATATCGAGATGGGCGGCAGCATCACCACCTTGCCTATCAGCACAGCGCCGCCGCCGGAAACGGGAAAGAAGGGCGGCAAGGGCTCAGGCGGCAAGACCCCGGCGGGGCAGGCGGCCGCGACCAGGGCGAAGCCCGCCGCCGCGCCGCAGGGCAACCTTAATATCCGCATCATCATGCTGCCGCGCTTTGTGGTGGAGGGGCGCGGGCTCACGAGCCTGTGGAAGGCCAATCTGCTCATCACCGGGCCCCCCTCGGACCCGGACATCACGGGCAGCGTGGACGCGGTGCGCGGCAATTTCGACTTTCTCGGCAAGAATTTCGCGCTCACGCGCGGCGTGGTCACCTTTGCGGGCGGCGCGCTCTCAGACCCGCTGCTGGATATCGAGCTCACCAACGAAACACCGGACCTGACGGCGCACATCATGGTCACGGGCACGGTGCGCAAGATGAAACTTGCGCTCACGAGCGACCCCTCCCTGCCGCGCGACGACATCCTCTCACGCGTGCTCTTCGGCAAGAGCGTCAACGAGCTCGGCCGCATGGAGGCGCTTCAGCTGGCCGGGGCAGTGGCCCAGCTCGCGGGCTTCGGCTCCGGGGGCGGCGGCATTTTCGGCGCGGCCAAGAAGGCGCTCGGCGTGGACGTGCTGCGCCTCGGCAGCTCCTCCTCCAGCGCCGCCGGGGACTCGGGCGACGATGCCGCCGGGGGCACCACGCTCGAGATGGGCAAGTACCTCACGGACAGCATCTATATGGGCGTGCAGCAAGGGATGAAGCCGGACAGCACGGCCTTTATCATCGAGCTCGAGCTCACGCCGCGCACGAGCCTGGAGCTCAGGACCGAGCAAAGCAACACCTGGGGCGGCCTGAAGTGGAACTACAAATACTGACGCCCTCGCGGCCTGCGGAAAGCCATACGGTGCGCCCGGCGCGGTCGGCGGACCATGCCGCGCTGGTGGAGTTGTGGCGGCGCAGCGTGGAGGCGAGCCATGACTTCCTGGCGCCTGGCGCTGTGGAAGAAATCGAGGCCGAGGTGCGAGGGGCTTTGGGCGCCGTGGCGGAACTGTGGCTCGTGGAGGCCGGTAGCGGCCCCGCGGCCTTCCTCGGCTGCACCGGGAACCATGTGGAGATGCTCTTTGTGGCTCCCGAATTTTTCCGGCAGGGTTTGGGCACGCGGTTGCTGGAGCACGCGCGGCGGCTGCACGGGCCGCTCGCCGTGGAGGTCAACGAGGCCAACGCGGCGGCGCACGCCTTTTATCGCGCCTGCGGCTTTGTGCAGACCGGCCGCAGCCCGGTGGACAGCGCGGGGCGCCCCTATCCGCTCCTTTTGCTGCGTCAAGGGGACGCCTGATGCGGCGACACACGAGGAGCCCCGCCCATGGTTATGCAGAGGAAGCGCAGATGAGCAAGGACCAGCCAGAACACCGGGGCAAGGGACGCCCGCGCGCCTTCGACCGGGAGCAGGCGCTCCACGCCGCGCTCGAGCTCTTCTGGCAGGAGGGCTACGAGCCCGCCTCCGTGGCGCGGCTCTGCGAGGTCATGGACATCAAGCCCCCGAGCCTCTACGCCTCCTTCGGCAACAAGGCGGCGCTCTTTCTCGAGGCGGTGCGCCATTATGAGCATGTCTACTGGCAGGAGCCCTCGGCCCGCTTCCTGGAGGAGCCGGACCTTTACCGCGGCGTGGCGGAATTTTTCGCCACGGCCGCCCATATCCTGCTCTCGCCGGAAACGCCCTGCGGCTGTATGCTGGTGCTGGCGGCAGTGAACATCTCCCCGGCCGAGACGGAAATCATCGCGGCCATCCGGGAAATGCGCATGGCGACCAAGGCCATGTTCGCGGAGCGGCTGCGCCGGGCCGTGGCCGACGGGCAAATCCCGGCGGATACGGACATCGCCGCGCTTTCGGGCGCGCTCAACGCGCTTCTGGAGGGGCTGTCCCTTCAGGCGCGCGACGGCCTTTCGCGGGAAGAGCTGGCGGCCATGGCCTCACGGGCCGTGCACCTGCTCCCCGCCCGTGGGCGGCCCTAGAGCCCCTCACTGCAGTCACCCATCCGCACAGCGGCCAACCGCCGAAAATCCTGCTTGACATTTATTTAGTGTTTGATAAATTATTCGCACCGCACCTGCGGCAGGGCACTTCCGCCGTGGGTACTTCCTCACTCTACGCCAGTCATGGAGAAAAACATGGGCAAGAAGATTCTCATTCTCAACGGCAGTCCGCGGCTCAAGGGCAATACCGCCATGCTTTGCGACGCATTCGCGCAAGGGGCGGAAAGCGCCGGGCACACGGTCACCCGCATTGACCTGCAGAAGCTGGACATCCACGGCTGTCTCGGCTGCATGAAGGGCGGCAAGGACCCGGCCAGCCCCTGCGTGCAGAAGGACGGCATGGAAAAGGTGTATCCGGCCTATGAGGCGGCGGATATCGTGGTACTGGCATCGCCCATGTATTACTGGGCCTTTTCCGGCCAGCTCAAGACCGCCTTTGACCGCCTTTTCGCGGTGGCCGAGTGTAATCCCAACTACGCCAATCCCCGCAAGGACTGCGCCCTGCTCATGGCCGCCGAGGGCGACACCCCGGAGAACTGGAAGCCCGTGCTCGACTATTATACGGCGCTTCTGGGCTTTCTGGAATGGAAGGACCTCGGGCATGTGCTCGCGGGGGGCATCCTCGACGCCGGGGCCGTTGCCAAGACGGGCGCCCTTGAGGAAGCCCGTGCCTTCGGCGCGGCGCTGTAGGGCAAAGCGCCTGCAACCGCTAAAGTAAAGCCCCTGCCCGCGGCCGACCGCTGCGGACAGGGGCTTTTTTGCGGCCCCATTCAGGCTTCGTCCGCATCCGGGCGGCTGCGCTCCCACCAGGGTTCGCGATAATCGTCCACGTCAAAGCGGCGGTCCTTGAAATAAAAGTCCCGGTCCGCCTCGGTGATGGCCCGCAAGGGACGGCAGGGATTGCCCGCCGCCACCATGTTGTCGGTAACGTCGCGCGTCACCACGCTGCCCGCGCCGATGACCACGTTGTTGCCCACCGTGACGCCGGGATTGATGACCACGTTGCCGCCTATCCACACATTGTCGCCGATGGTCACCGGGATTCCGTATTCATAGCCGGAATTGCGGCTTTCGGGATGCAGGGGATGGCCCGCCGTGTAGATGGACACATTGGGCGCGCAAAGGACATTGTCGCCGATGCGGACGGGCGCCACGTCCAGCACCGTGAGGTTGTAGTTGGCGTAAAAGCGCTCGCCCACCTCGATATTGAAGCCGTAATCACAATAGAAAGGTCCCATGATCATGAGGATCTTGCCGCACTTGCCGAGGATGGAGCGCACGAGCGCGTCCCGCTCCTCCTCCGCATCCGGGGGAAGGCTGTTGTAGCGGAAAATCTTCCTGTGGCAGGCCATATAGAGTTCGAGCAGGCCGTCCCGCATGGGGATATAGGGCAGCCCCGCCAGCATACGCTCGCGCTGGTCCATGCAAGACCTCCTTTGCAAAGAGGGCGGGCCCGACCTTTGCCGGACCCGCCCGAAGCTCCTGACAGTTCGCGCCGCGCCTAGATGAAGAAGGCCCAGGTCAGCAGGAGGAAGAGCGGAATGAGGATGCCGCAGGACCACATCATGTAGCCGAAGAAGCTCGGCATCTTGACGCCCTGGTTCTCGGCGATGGAGCGCACCATAAAGTTGGGCGCGTTGCCGATATAGGTGTTGGCGCCCATGAACACCGCGCCCGCGGAAATGGCGATGAGTGTGGTCGCCATGTCGGTCATCAGGTGCTGCGCGTCGCCGCCCGCGGTGTTGAAGAACACAAGGTAGGTGGGCGCATTGTCAAGGAAGCTCGAAAGCGCGCCCGTGAGCCAGAAATACATGGCGTTGACGGGCTGGCCGTCCGGCGTGGAGACCATGTTGATGAGCGAGGCGAGCGCCCCCTCCGTGCCCGCGCGCAGGATGGCAATGGCCGGGATCATGGAAAGGAAGATGCCGAAGAACAGCTTGGCCACTTCCTCGATGGGCGCCCAGGAGAAGCCGTTCATCTCGCGGCAGTGGCGGCTCGTGAACTTCCAGGAAAGGCCCGCCAGGCAGAGCAGCGCGAGGTCGCGCAGGAGGTTCTGGCCTTCCACGGGCACGCCGTAGACCTCAATCCAGGTGCCGAAATTGACCATGCCGGAGCACAGCACCGCCAGCACCACGCCCAGCAGGAAGAGCAGGTTGATGGAGCCCTCGAGGCCGAGCTTTTCCTCCGCGGCGTTGGGGTCATGCGGGGGCTGCGGCCGGCCTTCCTTGTTGAAGAGCACGGTGTCGAGAATGAAGAAGATGAGCAGCAGGGCCACGGCCATGCACAAGGTCTTGAAGAAGAGGTGCGTGGTGGTCCAGAAGAAGCTCACGCCCTTGAGGAAGCCCAGGAAGAGCGGCGGGTCGCCCAGCGGCGTCAGCGAGCCGCCGATATTGGCCACGAGGAAGATGAAAAAGACGATGGAATGGACGCGGTAGCGCCGGTGCGCGTTGGCGCGCAAAAGCGGCCGGATGAGCAGCATGGCCGCGCCGGTCGTGCCCATCCAGCTCGCGAGCACCGTGCCGATGGCGAGCAGGCCCGTGTTCACCACCGGGGTGCCCACGAGGCTCCCCTTGAGGCGCACGCCGCCCGCCACCGTGAAGAGCGCGAAGAGCAGTACGATGAAGGGAATATAGTCCAGCAGGATGATGTGCAAAAACTCATAGAGCGCCGTGCCCAGACCGAACACGATGAAGCAGGGCACGAGGAAGGCGAGGCCCCAGAACACGGCGATCTTGCCGAAATGGTGCTCCCAGAAGTGGGGCAGCGCCAGCGGCATGATGGCGATGGAAAGCAACATGCACGCGAAGGGGATGACCCAGATGGCCGAAAGGGAGGCGCCCGGAATGGTGGGATGGCCCCCGGAGGCGAGCACCGCCTCGGGCGCGAACAGGGCGAGCGCCCCCAGGAGAATGGCCGTCACAAGCAGAGGCAATGAGCGGAGGTGTAGCATCGTGCGCTCCTGTCTGGAGTGTGGCGCTCCCGCGCCGCAAGGTGGTTCCCTTTTGTGTAGGGCAAATTCCCGTGCTTTGCAATGCGCTTGCCCGCAAAGATTTTTTCTGCCACATATGGGACGGCCGCGCGGAGTTTCCGGGCGCCCCGGCAGCGCGAGTACGCCCTGCCGGATGCGGAGAGGAGATGGTCATGACACCTGGACACGAGCCCGAAGCGCGTCTCCCGGAGCGGGAAGCAGCGGCCGCAGGCGACGACGCCGGGGAAACGGCTGCGGAAGCGCCGGATGAGGCGGAAGCGCCGGAAGCGACGGCAAGGCCCGTCACGCCGCGGCGCCGGGCGCGCCTGCGGGAAGTGCTCTCGCAGCGCCAGCCCGACCTTACCCTGGTGCTCGCCAATATCCACGACCCGCACAATGTTTCCGCCATTTACCGCTCGTGCGACGCCTTCGGCGTGGCGCGGGTGCACCTCTACTACACCAATACGCCCTTTCCGGCGCTGGGGCGGAAAAGCTCGGCCTCGGCGCGCAAATGGGTGGAAAGCGAGCGCCACCGCGACCGGGAGGCCCTCTTCGCGGCCCTGCGCGGCCAGGGGATGCAGGTGCTCGCCACGTCCTGCTCGCCCGAGGCGCGGCCCCTGCGCGACTGGAATTTTCTCCGGCCCACGGCCGTCATCCTCGGCAACGAGCACGAAGGCGTGGACGAGTCCCTGCTGGCGGAGGCCGACGGCCGCCTCTATATCCCCATGCACGGCATGATCCAGAGTTTCAACGTCTCCGTGGCGGCGGCCATCATCCTCGCCGAGGCCGCGCGCCAGCGCGAGGCCGCGGGCTGGTACGCCACGCCGCGCCTGGACGACGAAACGCTTGAGGCGACCCTGGCCGACTGGCTGCAACGCTGAGGGGCCGGGCACCCGCGCTGCCGCGGGGTTTTGGCGGCGCCACATCGGTCAATGCGTGACCCAGTTCACCGGAATATCCCGGAACCTCTCCCGCATGGTCTCTATGGCGTCCCTGTTGTTGTCCACGAGGATGCAGTCGCGCCCCAGGGCATGGGCCGCCTCGCCCAGTGTGCCGCTGCCCGCGAAAAAGTCACAGAGCATGTCACCGGGGCGCGAATGGACGCGCACGATGCGGGTGATGATGCCGAGCGGCTTTTGCGTGGCATAGCCCGTTTTTTCGCGGCCGTTGGGGCTCACGATGGTGTGCCACCAGACATCGGTGGGCGTTTTGCCGCGCGCCGCCTTTTCCGCCCCCACCAGGCCGGGAGCCATGTAGGGAATGCGGTCCATTTCCTCATAATTAAAAGTGTAGTTTTCCGGGTCCCTGGCGTACCAGAGGATGGTATCGTGCTTGGCGGGCCACTTCCTTTTGGAACGGCCGCCATAGTCATAGGCCCAGATGATCTCGTTCATGAAGGAATCGCGGCCGAAGATGGAATCCAGCAGCACCTTGCAATAATGGATCTCCCGGTAGTCCAGGTGGAAGAACAGGGAGCCGTGCGGCTTCAATATCCTGTGCGCGTGGATGAGGCGCTGTTCAATAAAGTCCAGAAAGTCGTCAAACTTGTCCGCGTAGCCCTTTGTTCCCAGTTTGACGGTCCTGTAGGTCCTGCCCTTGAAGCCCACGCGGTCCCCGTCCTCGGCGGCCACGGTCCTGAGCCGGGTGCGCTTCTGGGTTTTTCCCGTATTGAAGGGCGGGTCGATATAGATGAGGTCCGCGCAATGCGCGGGCAGACTTTCCAGCACGCGGAGATTGTCGGCAAAATAGACGGTGAGGGAGGACACGCGTGGCCCCTGCTGCCTAGCCGCCCGCCAGGCGGCGCAGTTTTTCACGCAGGCTCGCGGCCTTGGCCGGACCCACGCCGGGGAGCTCGCGCAGTTCCGCCTCGCTGGCGGCGCTCATGGCCTCCACGCTGCCAAAGCGGTCCCAGAGCAGGCGCGCCGTGGCCGGCCCCACGCCCGGAAGCCGCATGAGCTCGCCCGAAAGCGCGGCCCCGCGCCGCGCGCGGCGGTGACGCCCAATGGCGAAACGGTGCGTGGCGTCGCGCACCTGCTGCAAAAAGAGCAGTTCCGGGCTGCCCTCGCGCAGGGGCAGCGGATTGACCCGGCCGGGCACGAAGATGCGGTCCGCCACATTGCCCGCGCGGCGGTCGGCATGGCCGTCCTCGTCGCGGGCCTTGGCGATGGCCGCCAGCGGAAAGAGGCCCTCCTCCCCGGCTTCGGTGAGCGCCCGGCCCACGGCCGTGAGCTGGCCGCGGCCGCCGTCGATGAGCAGAAGGTCGGGCCAGGGGGGGCCGCTCTCGAGGCGGCGCGCCACCCAGGCGTGGAGCGTGGCATAGTCGTCCGCGCTGTCCGGCATGGAATAGATGCGGTAGTCCTCCTTCGCGGGGCGGCCGTCCACATAGACCACCATGCCCACGCGCGTCTGCTTGCCGCCCGTGTGCGACACGTCCACGCACTCGACGCGACCGGGCGCCTCGGGGAGGCCGAGCGCCTTGCCCACGCGGGCCAGCAGGGCCTCGCCCTCCTGTCCGCGCCTGCGCCGCGCCTCCTCCCTGGCATTGGAGGCCGCCATATCAACGAGCTGGTTGTCCGCCGTGTTCTGTGGCGCGACCACGCGCACCGGGCCGCCGCGCCGCTCGGAGAGCGCCTGCTCCAGCACGGCGCGGCCGTCCGGGGTATCGTCCGCGGCGTTTCCCCCTGGCGTTTCCTCATCCTCTTCCCCGGCGAGCATGTCCGGCGGCAGCCACGGCACAAGGATGCGCGGCGGCGGCGTCACCGTGCCGTAAAACTGGGAGAGGAAGGAGGACAGAAGTTCCGGCGCGTCCTCAAAACTCAGGCCGGGCCAGAAAAAGGTGCGGCCGTCCGTGACCGCGCCGTTGCGCACAAAGACGACGCCGAGGCCGAGGCCCTTTTCCACCTCAGCGAGGCCGATGGCGTCCATGTCCCCGCCCGCGGGCAGGATGGCGGCCTGCCGCTCCACGGTGCGCTCCACGGCGGTGATCTGGTCGCGCAGGCGCGCGGCGCGCTCGAACTCCAGTTCTTCCGCAGCGGCCTCCATTTCGGCGCGCAAGGTGCGCAGGAGCGGCCCGGCGCGGCCCTCGAGGATAGCGCACACGCGCTCCACCGCCACACGGTATTGCTCGGGCGAGACATCGCCCATGCAGGGCGCCGGGCACTGGCCCATGTGGTGGTAGAGGCAGGGGCGCACGCGGTTATGCATGGCCCTGTCCGAGCAGCGGCGCAGGCCGAAGGCGCGGTGGATGAGCTTCCACGTTTCGCGGGCCGCCTGCGCCGAGGTGAAAGGCCCGAAATAGCGCGCCCCGTCGCGGCGGGCGTTGCGCACGATTTCGAGGCGCGGGAAGGGCTGCTTCACGTCCAGCCTGAAGAGCACATACTGCTTGTCGTCGCGCAGCACGATATTGTAGCGCGGGCGATATTTCTTGATGAGGCTCGCTTCGAGGAGCAGCGCCTCCTTTTCGGTGGTGGTGGTGAGAAAGTCGAGGCTGTGCGCGTGGGCGAGCATGGCCCGCGTCTTGACCGGGAGCCCCTCGGGCCGGAAATAGGAGAGCACGCGCCGCCTGAGCACGCGCGCCTTGCCCACATAGATGACCCGGCCACGGGCATCCTTGTAGAGATACACGCCGGGTGTGAGCGGGATGGTTGCGGGGTCTGGCCTCTCCATGCCCACATCCTACGCGCGCAAGCCCCGGCTGCCAAGGGCGGCTTGCGTTGCCCGGCGCTGGAGCCTATCCTCACCTTGCGGGCGCGTGCGCGCCACAACTCACGGAGCGGCCATGTTNTACGGCTGGAANATCAGCNCCCTGTGCCTNGNNGGCAACTTTCATGNTNCAGGGNAGCGCCCTCTACGGCATGAACGCCTTCATGGAGCCCNTNTGCGAGGCGCACGGCTGGACGCGCGTGGGCCTGAACATGAGCCTCGGCGTGGCCGCCTTCATGGGCCAGGNCGCCATGCCCCTGGCCGCCGCCGTTTCCGCGCGCCACTCCCTGCGGGGGCTGATGACCGCGGGCGCCGTGGCCGGGGGCCTCGCCACCTGCGGCATGGGCCTCACCGGGGAGCTCTGGCTCTTCACCTGCTTCCTCGTGCTGCTCTGGGTGGCCTCGCAGGTGTGCGGCGGCGTGGTGGCCAACGCGCTCATGAGCAACTGGTTCAGCCACTACCGCGGCATCGCCTTCGGCATCGCCAATGCGGGCAGCAATCTTTCCGGCATGGTGCTCCCCTTCCTCACCCTGGTGCTCATCCGNCATTTTGACCTGCAAACNGCCTATTTNGTCCTCGGNGGNGCGACCCTGCTGCTCGCGCCNGTCTGCTGGCTGCTNGTGCGGCGCACGCCGCAGATGCTGCACCTNCACCCGGACGGCCGCCGNCATGACCCGCGGCCGCCGAAGGGAGTGCCGCGAGCCGTNTCGCTGGCGGCGCTNGTGCGTAATCCCGCGCCCTGGTATATCGGCACNGCCTACGGCCTCGCGCTCATGGTGGGCGCGGGCGTGCTGAGCCAGCTCAAGCCGCGCTTCACGGACATGGGCGCCGAGGCCTACACCGCCATGATCCTTGCCGGGGCCGCGGCCTTTTTCGGGATGCTCGCCAAGTTCTTCTGGGGCTGGCTGTGCGACCGCACAACGCCCATCCTGGCCTCGCGGGCGCTCATGCTCGGGAGCGCCGCCAGCATGGGGCTTTTGCTGCTGCCCGCGAGCCTCGCCNGCATGGCGGCTTTCGGCTTCTTTTTCGGGGTGTGCCTGGGGGGCCTGTGGGTGGTGCTGCCTGCGGTGGTGGCCTATTATTTCGGNAGCGCCAACTTTCTTTCGGTCTACAAATTCGTCGCCATCTTCATNCTGGTGCGCAGCCTCGGCTTCCCGGCCATGGGCCTTTCCTACGACCTTTGCGGCAGCTACGCGCTCTCCGACATCTTTTTCAGCGCCTGCCTCGTCGTCGCGGCNGCCCTCACCTTCTGCCTGCGCGAGGACAAGGCCGCGGAGCGCCAGGCGCACCGCCACGCGCGCCAGTAGCAGGGGAGGAGCGGAGACCGGGGTNCCCGNCTCAGTTCTTCAGNCTGTGGATGGGCGCGGGGATNCGGCCGCCGAGCGCGATNAAGCGCTGCGCATTGCCNCCGGGCACGGCCATGATGACCGTCTTGCCGAGCAGGCCCCCGAAGGAGACCTCCTCGCCCACGCCCTTGCCGGGCACGGGGATGACGCGCACGGCCGTGGTCTTGTGGTTGATGACGCCGATGGCCATTTCGTCGGCGATGATGGCCGAGAGCGTGGAGGCCGGCGTGTCGCCGGGGATGGCGATCATGTCGAGGCCCACNGAGCAGACGCTGGTCATGGCCTCCAGCTTTTCGATGGTGAGCCGCCCGGANCGGGCCGCGGCCTCGATGCTCGAATCTTCCGACACCGGGATGAAGGCGCCCGANAGGCCGCCCACGGAGGAGGACGCGAAGCCGCCGCCCTTCTTCACCGCGTCGTTGAGCATGGCGAGCACGGCGGTGCTGCCNGGCGCGCCGATGCTGGACAGGCCNAGGCTCTGGAAGATTTCGCCCACCGAGTCGCCCACGGCGGGCGTGGGCGCGAGCGAGAGGTCGGCCACGCCGAAGGGGATGCCGAGTCGGCTCGCCACCTCGGAGCCGATGATCTCGCCCACGCGCGTCACCTTGTAGGCCGTGGCCTTGATGACCTCGGCCATGTCCAGCAGGGTGAGGGGGCGGCCCTGGGCGTTGCAGCCACGCTCNAGCGCGCGGTCGATGGCCTTCTTCACCACGCCGGGCCCGGACACGCCCACATTGATGACCACGTCCGGCTCGCCCACGCCGAGNTAGGCNCCGGCCATGAAGGGCACGTCCTGCGGGATATTGGCGAACACGACGAGCTTGGCGCAGCCGATGCCGCCGCGCTCGGCCGTGGCGTCGGCCACGCGCANAATCTGCTCGCCCATGAGGGCCACGGCNTCCATGTTGATGCCGCTGCGCGAGGAGGCCACGTTGATGGAGGCGCAGACGCGCTCNGTNNGNGAGAGCGCNTCGGGCAGCGCCTCTATGAGCGCGCGGTCGCCCTTGGCGAAGCCCTTTTCCACCAGCGCCGAAAAACCGCCGAGAAAGTCCACCCCGGCGTCCTTGGCGGCCTCGTCCAGCGCCTCGCAGACCGCGACCATCCCGTCCGGGCCGAAGGGCGCGCCCACCACGGCGATGGGGCTCACGCTGATGCGCTTGTTGACCACCGGGATACCGTACCTGTCGCCCACCTCGTCGCACACGGCCACAAGCTGCGCGGCATGGCGGCGAATTTTGGCGCGCACGTTGGCCACGAAGAGCTCGAGGTCGTGGCTCACGCAGTCGAAGAGGCTCACGCCGAGGGTGACGGTGCGCACGTCGAGGTGCTCGTTGCGGAGCATGTTCAGGGTGCTCGTGACTTCGCGTTCGGAAAGCATGGTATACCTGCTCACTTGCGGCTCATGGCCTGTGTGCTGTTCTGCGCTGAAGCTGGTTTGCCATGCAGGCACTCCCTATGCTCAACGCATTGTTGCCCTGCATTTGCTGGACAACGCATCCGATATCTTGCTGCTTCCGTAATGCCAGAAGCCTCCGTCAAAAACAGCCTTTTCGGCGCTGGCGGCGTCAGAGAAAAATTTCCTTGGTCGAGTACTTAAGTACACTCCCTGCGGAAATTTTTATCTTCCTTGCCAGCGTCGAAAAATCTTATTTTTTAGGATTCTTCCGGCACTAGCATCCGTCTGTCGCTTCGCTCCAGACGGACTCTGGAATGTTCGTCTATGACCTCTTAAACTAAAATGAGCTCACGCGGTGGACGGCCTCGAAAATGTCCCGGTGCTGGACGCTGACGCGCAGATTGAGGTTGTTCGCCTCCAGCGCGAGCTCGCGGCGCAGGCGCCCGAGGTCCACCGTGTCCGGCACCATGACCTCGAAAACGAAGAGCGCCTTGCCCTCGCCGCCCTCGCCGAGGAGGGCCTTGAGGTTCTCGATGTTCACGCCGTGGCGGCCGAAAACCCGGCTCATCTCGCCGATGAGGCCGGGGCGGTCCGGGCCGTCCACGGTGACCACAAAGGGCTCGCAGTTGAGGCCGGCCCCCCATTGCTCCGCAATGGCCGGTCGTACAAGGACGGAGAGGTCAACGCCCGCGCGCTCAAGGCCCTCCTCAAGGCGCAGGCGCAGGCAATCCGCCCCGCAGGCACCTTCGCCCCGTCCGGCAGTCATCTCCTCGGGGGCGCTCACCACAAAAATGGCCGCAAAGGCCCCGGAGAGCATGGTCTGGGCCATTGCCTCGATATTGCAACCCATGTCGCCGAAGAGGCGGCTCACCGCCGCCACCACGCCGGGGCAATCCCGGCCGAGAAAGGACGCCGTGTATTTCTCCATGCTGCTCACCTTTGCTCAGTCTATGGGCTGCGGGGCCGAAGCCGACGGCGCGCCTGTTTCGCCTTCCTTAAAAACTGGCTCCGGGCGGCAGCGGCAGCGCGCGCGTGCCCCGGCATGGCCGCCGATGGGCTCCTGCTCCCAGTGAAAGATATGGCCGTCATTATTGGCGCAACGCTCGCAGGTTGCGTCGTCTCGCACCGCGCGCCAGACATAGGAAGTGCTCCCCTCGGCCAGCGCAGCCTCGCGCGCTGCGGCAAAGGCAGCCGCAGCCGCCGCTGCATCGGCGTCCCCGGCGGAGCAGGTAATACCGGAAGGCATCTTGCGACGGCAAACCGGGCACTTTTCTTCCTTCAGGCCGAGCCGGCGTCCGCAGAAGGGACAGTTGCGCGTATAGTACGGCAGCGGCTGCGGAGCCGCGGCCGCAGGGCGCTCCTGGCGCGGACGCTCGGCAAGCCCGCGCCGGAGCATCAGCACCCCCAGCGCGAGAATGACGAGCCCGAGAAAGCCCACGGCGGCGGCGTGCGCGAGGTCAAGCGTGAGCGCGTCGGCAAAAAATCCGACGACGGCCAGGGCGCCACCGGCGGCGAGGAAAAGCCCTGCGGCAACGATGCGGGAACGGTGGTGCATGCGCCTCCTTCTCGTGGCGCACTTTCCGACATGCGTCCGCAAAAGTCAATGCGCGGAGGGCTCGGGTAGTATTCTCCGGGAGGAGTGACTCAACCGGGCGTCCGGGGCTGCCACGGGGGGACTCATAGCTGCGTACATGGGTAAGGCATGCCTGCGATGCCCACGCCACAGGCGCAGGCTATTTGCTGCCCGCAAACTCCTCGCCAATCGGGCCGACGCGCAAGACTCAAGTTTGGTGCATCCGCATTGAGAATGCCAATTTTATGGGCGATAGTTACGAGCCTCACGCTAAGAAAAGAACTCATATGCGGTGAGCACGGCAAGCAGAAGAGCAAAAATTCTCGAGGCACTTAGCCTAAGGCAGGGAGAGCACAAGAAGTTCCTTTGAATGAGGCTATTCGTATCATTCCATTACAAATTTACGACCTCAACATGTTATATAATATATTTAACATTTACATAATATAATACACACACCCTGTAAAATCTATATGCGAAGACATAAAATAAGGAATTTCCCGCCCTCTTTTATGACAACTTCATAGATACGGGAGACCTGCTTAATCAGGAATACCCAGTGACCTATGCTTTTCGAGAAACTTCTCCCTCAGGCGTTTGTCAACCTGTTCGATTTTCATTGAATCCTCTTCTTTGCCGAACCTTTTTGCAAAGTCCACACACGAATCATAAAAATCCCAGAATTCACCCACGAATTTCTCATACCGCAGGTGCTGGAAAAGGAAATCGAAGACATTCTCCGCTATGGTCATGTGCTCGATGCTTTTGTTTTCTTTGGCAAATGTTTTATTCATTATGGAGTTATCGTGCCTAAGATAATGGTATAATTTTTTCCTGATAAAGAAAGCTGAATCCGATACAGACAAATATTTCCAGCAAAAACAGGTATCTTCATATAGATAGGATGTGGGAAAGGTAATAGAATATTTTTTTATAATGGAAGTCCTGAATATTTTATTACAGAGCGAATAGTCCATCCCATTAATGACGGACTTAATATTATCATAAAAACCTTCAAATTTTAATGAATAGTAGGCGTTATCAGATTCCCGCAACTCATTATCGGACTCGTAGTCCACGACGATTTCACAACAGCCAAGATCAGCGCCGCTCTCCTGAATACCGCCCACCATAGTTTCAACCATGTATTTATCATAGGTATCATCAGCATCACAAAACATAACGAATGGAGAAAATTTCAGTGCCCAAAAAAGCCCCAGGTTTCTTGCATAACTTACCTCCGCGTAAGGAACCTTGACGGCTGTTACTCGTTTGTCTTTTTTATGGGAAATGATTTCATTCCACGAATTATCGGTTGAACCGTTCTCAACGCAAATTATTTTTATATCGGAAAAAGATTGATTCTTTAAACTCTCCATGCACTTTGACAAATAGCCTTCAGCATTACTCACGGGAACTATTACCGATACTATTGCCATGGCGATGCCCCTTCTGTATTGATATCAAGTTTAATATATAAAAATTATTTTTATAGAATAATTATAATTAATAAGCATATATAAATTTACATATAAGCAAGAAATTAAACCTAAATTATAAAAACAATCTATATTACAAATACTACACGTTATTAATAGTGGGTAGACTACAACATATTTTATAATTTTACTTTGCTCCGCAGGTTTGCGAGTATCATGTCTCGCGACTTTAATTTTCTCTGTACTTCCATATGTTCTACCCATGAATGATATTTTTTCTGGAGCTGAGAATCCAAAAACTCAATTTCATCTTCACAATCCTCACTTCCGTACTCTTTAGCCAGCTTGACATAAGATTTATAGAACGAATAAAAATCATTGATATAGTCCGCAAATATTTTATGTTTGACAAGAAATTCATATACATTGTCAACAACGTAAATATGATCAACACTTTTATTGGCTTTTGCGAAGGTTTTATTCATTATGGAATTACTATGCCTGTAATATTTATATAAAGGTTCTTCCAGGCAGTAAAATTTATTGGAAACTGCAAAGTACTTCCATGTGAAATTGGCATCCTCATATAATCTATCTTCAATAAATTTAATATCATATTTCTCTACCAGAGATTTCTTAAATATTTTATTACATACTGATAAATCTGTATTATTGAGTATTTGATGATTATTTTTAACCACTCCGCTAAATTTCAGACTATAATAATTATCGTCAGAAAATTTCATCTGATAATCACTGTCATAAAGAACCTTTATAGAACAAAGTGCGACGTCGCAATCTTCACTCGTTATTGCCTGGTACAGTTTTTCGCAGGTTTTCGGCATAAATTCGTCATCGGGATCACACGACATCAGATATTCACCTGTTGCGTGTTCCAGACCAGCATTTCTGGCTCTTCCTACGCCTCCATGTGGCATATCTACTATTCTGATTCTCCTGTCTTTTTGTGCATACGCTTGAAGAATTTCTCCAGTTGCATCTGTCGAACCATCATTTACACAAAGAATTTCCACATCTCCATAAGTCTGTCCCCGGATGGAGTCGAGACAGCGGGGGAGAAATTCGGCCTGATTATAGCAAGGTACGGTGATGGAGATCATAGGGCCTTACCCATTAGTGTTAACGGTAATCGCCAACTTATCCTGCGCCCTGTTGGGACTACCCCCAAGGGACTCTTTAGGAGATTTTTAGCTATGTGATATAAAACTCTGCAACTTTCATGCACTCAGGCGTTTGCAGAAACGACTTCCCAACTCTTAGAAGGTGATGGCTTCCTTGAAAATTTCGCCCGCTTCCTGCCTTTCCTGGGAATACTTTCCCAGTCTATTGATGATGGACAATATCTTCACTATGGCCTTCTGCTCATACAAGTCTCTGGTCAACAGGCCTTCTTCTTTAACTCTCTCAAAATCCTCCCGCAGCTTTGGATAAAACAAACGTCTGCCCTCGTAATCCAGGCGATTATAGTTCCAAAGATCAACAGCCACCCTGGCCCTTTCCAGAATGGGAATGAGGGATTTGTTCCGCTTGCTCAAATAGGCGCGGGATTCGTCATACTCATCGCACACGTAGAAGATTTTTCTTTTATCATTAACTGACGAGGAGAGGTTATCCTGGCGGTAGTAAAGATAAGCCTCATTAACGACGAGAAAAGATTCGGCGCTAAATAATGCTTTATGACTGAAGGAGGTATCCTGATAACTTGCCCCGGGCGTCTCCCTGAAGTTGATTTCGTTTTCCACCAAAAAATCGTGCTTATACAATGCACTCCAGATTGACGGCGGCATAAGTACCAATCTGGTACATTTTTTTATATTCGTTATGATATTATACCTATCTAATGGCATGATATTATAATATTTTGCATAGTTGCTCTCCCCCCACCACAGATAATAATCACACTTGAGAACCTCAACATCTTTTTCGACGGCAAGTTCGTACATTCTTTCAAACATCATCGGAGAGCACCAATCATCCGACTCCAGAATGCCGATGAATTCGCCCTTTGCGACGGCAAGGCCCAAGTTCATGGCCTTGCCATAACCACCGTTGGGCTGGTGAAGCACCACCATGTTTTTGGTGTTTTCCGCATAGCGGTCGGCAATCGTTCCTGAAGCATCGGTTGAGCCATCGTCAACGACAATGATTTCCAAATCATTAAGCGTTTGCCGAACGAGGCTGTCCAGGCACTTGGGAAGAAATTTCTCCACATTATACACAGGAACGATAACCGATACTTTTGGTCGGGAACCCATCGTCAGCACCTTTTTAGATCTTTTGCGATAATATCCACAAGATTGAGGGCTGCCTCCACCGCATCGTCCATGTCAAGATAGGCATAGGTCCCGAGGCGCCCCCCGAAATATACGGCATCTTCCTGCGCTGCGAGTTCCTGATACTGCGAGTACAGCTGCTTGTTGCGTGCGGTGGGGACGGGATAGAAGCGCTCATCATCCTGTCCGGTTGTCCGGGAATACTCCTTATAGATTATGGTGCTGTCCCCGTATTTCCGCTCGGGGTGCAGGTGCCGGAATTCGTGGATACGTGTATACGGCACCTCCACATCCGCATAATTCATCACGCTGGTGCCCTGAAAGTCAGGCACGGGATGCCGCTCCACTTCAAAGCCCACGGAGCGCCAGTCGAGCCTGCCCAGCCGGTAATCGAAATATTCATCAATGGGACCCGTATAAATGACCAGGGAGCCGGGCTCCAGGTCCTTTTTGGCCTCTTTCCAGTTTAGGCCCGTGATGACATCCATATTTTCCGTCATTTTCGCGAACAGGTTACCATAGCCCTCAAGGGGCAGCCCTTCCCATTTATCCGAGAAGTATCTGGAATTATAATCAAACCTGAGAGGAATGCGGTTGAGAAGACTGGCGGGCAGCTCCCTGGGGTCGCGCTGCCACTGTTTCAGGGTATAGCCGCGAATAAAGGCGCCGTATAATTCGGGCCCAATCAGGGAAATGGCCTTGTCCTCAAAATTGTCGGGTTCCCGGTCTTTTTGCGCCCGCGCCTCCAAAAATTCCTTTGCAGCGGCCGGGGCCAGGTCCTCGTTGTAAAAGCGGTTGATAGTGTCCAGATTTATGGGCAACTGATAGGTTCTGCCTTTATGCTTTGTCAGAACGTGGTGTTGATAGCTGTTCCAGTCGGTAAAGCGGGAGACGAAGTTCCACACTCTTTCATTGGAGGTGTGAAAAATATGGGTGCCGTATTTATGGCATTCAATGCCCGTTTCGTCATCAAACTCCGACCAGCAGTTACCGCCGATGTGGTTTCGCTTTTCAATGACCGTCACCCGGAAGCCCAGCCTCTCGGCGAGCTCTCGCGCGCACGTCAGCCCGAACAGGCCGGCTCCCACGACATAGGCGTGCGGCATTCTTCCTCCCGCTCCTGAACGAGCCCTGTAAAAAAGATGCCGAAAGGGTTTCGCATGACCGGGACAAAGGTTAACTCCGTGCCGGAGATTCGCCGTGTCCGCCGGGCCACCCCTGCCGCTTCCCGCCGCGCGGGACCGTTCCGCGCAAAAAGCCCAGCGCCGCGGCCACAACTGCCCGCGGCTGCACCATGTGCGCGGGGAGTATCGCAGGAATCCGCCGTCAAGGCAAGTTCGCCGGAACGCCGGATATTTTCTCACGGGCGCTTTCCCGTGGCGCCTCCCCGGCCTGGCGCCGGCAGCCCATGTGAGGCGATCACGCCCCCCCTGATGCCCCGCACGCGGCCCGTGTCTTTACATTTTTGCGGCTTCCGGCTAGCGTTTTCTTTTACGCCGCGGCGGAAAAGGCCCGGCGCAAGGAGGCGTCATGGCCCGTGAAGTGCGGTTCACCAAGATGCAGGGCATCGGCAACGACTATGTGTATATCAACGGTTTCGAGCAGGAAGTCGCCAATCCCGGCGAGCTCGCGAAACAAATAAGCGACCGCCACTTCGGCGTGGGCTCGGACGGGCTTGTGCTCATCCTGCCCTCGGCCACGGCCGACTTGCGGATGCGCATGTTCAACGCCGACGGCACCGAGGCCGAAATGTGCGGCAACGCCACGCGCTGCGTGGGCAAGTTCGCCTATGACCGCGGCCTGGTCAAAAAGGAAATCATCCGCCTCGAGACGGCGGCGGGCGAAAAGGTCATCCGCCTCAAGTTCGAGGGCGGCACGGTCTGCGGCGCCAAGGTGGACATGGGCGAGCCCATCCTCGTGCCGAGCCGCATCCCGGTGGAGCTCGCGCCGGTGCTCAGCGTGGCCGAAGAGGACCGCCGCTGCATCGCCCACCCCATCCAGGTGGACGGGCGCACCTATGCGGTGACCGCGGTCTCCATGGGGAATCCGCACGCCGTTGTCTTCATGCGCGGCATCGACGACCTCGACCTGCCCGCGCTTGGCCCGCTTTTCGAGCATCATCACCTCTTCCCCAGGCGCACCAACACCGAATTTGTGGAGGTCCTCTCCACCACAAAAATCCGGATGCGCGTGTGGGAGCGCGGCGCGGGCGAGACGCTGGCCTGCGGCACCGGCGCCTGCGCGGCGGCCGTGGCCTGCTCGCTCAACGGCTACACGGGCCGCTCGGTTGATGTGGAGCTCAAGGGCGGGGTGCTGCATGTGGACTGGGACGAGGCGAGCAACCATGTCTATATGTCCGGCCCCGCGGTGACGGTCTTTGACGGCGTGTATTATCTGTAAGCGCCGGGATGAGCCTTCTTATCAGTCCCGGAGCAAGAGGTATTCCATATCCCGTCTGGAGCGTAGCGGAAGACGGGTGCTGCGACCGGATGGCGGCGCGAAGCGCCGTGCCCGTTGGCGAGCAAAGCGAGTCCTACGGGCATCGACAGCAGCGATGGTGCCGGAAGAATCCTAAAAAATAAGATTTTTCGCTGCTTGCGCGCTAGCCGTTGGCGAGTCCCCGA
>JAAUYX010000090.1 GCA_014804905.1 Desulfovibrio sp.
TTCCTTCAATTTGATCAAGGACATCCAGATCGCAACTCGCTCCGTCATGGGGATGAATGCCCAGGATGAAAAATATATTGGGATAATCCTTGAAAAAATCCTTGCCATTCCGGTAGGCTTCCGGGCTCAAAAACACATTGCCGATATAGGTTACGCCGACATTCGCGGCCCTCGCGATAATCTCCCCCCGATTGGCGGCGTATTCCTCGCTATCGAGGTGCGCGTGACTGTCCGCGCCGCCGGGCGGCAGGGCTACGGTCAGCGGATCGATCCTGACAGGTTTTTTATGTCCCATATTTCAACCAATGGCCGGACGTTCCGGCGTTTTTAATTTTCGCCCCAGCGGCGGCAGAGATTATGGGGCAGGCGCAACTGATCCAGCAGTCGCCCCGCGAACTGGCGCGCGAGGCCCTCAAGAGTGTCGTCGCCGCTGTAATAGGCCGGGTTAAAGGGCATTATCGTCGCGCCGGCTTCCGTAGCCGCGAGCATATTGCGGATATGAATCAGGCTGTACGGCGTTTCGCGGATGGCCAGAATTAGCGGCCGTCGCTCCTTGAGCGCCACGTCGGCTGCGCGGTGAATCAGATTCGTTCCCGCGCCGGTCGCTATGGCCGCGAGACTGCTCATCGAGCAAGGGCAGACGATCATGCCCGCGTTTTGCCAGGAGCCGCTGGCCATGGGCGCGGCGAAATCCTCCGGCCCGAACGAGCGCGTCGCCAGGCGCTCGTAGTCTTCGCAAGCGGCCCCGCCTTCGCGGCTCATGACGAGCCTGGCCGCCCGCGAAACGATCAGGAACACTTCCAGATCGTCCAGTCCTGCGAAGAATTTTAGCGCGGCGGCGGCGAGAGGAGCCCCGCTTGCCCCGCTGACGGCGAAAACGATTCTATTTTTCACGGCGATCGCGGCGCCTCGTTTATCACGGTTCCGGCGGAGATAGTACGCCTTTTCTTTAAAATAAAAAACCCCGCCGGGGCGGGGTTTTGAACGGGAGCCATGGCTCCCCTGTCATATTTTGTTACATTTGTTATATTTTCTATTCGCCGGAGACCTGGCCTACCAGCTGAAGTTGCACATCCTGCGGGATTTCCGACTGGGAGATTACCGGCACGCCGGGGATTAGCTTGTAAACCAGTTGCGCGAGGTGAACCCGCATGGATGGGTGGGACAACAGCACCGGCTGTCCGTCCGTGCCCACGGCCTTTTCGATGACCTGGTTTATACTCCTCGCCAGTTTCTGCGCGTTGGCCGGATTGATAGCCAGATAAGGCGTTCCGTTTTCCGTATGCCGGATGGCTTCCTGAATCATCCGCTCGGCGGCGCCGTTCAGGGTGAGCACCGGCAGGACGCCCTGGCTGTCCAGATAGGGACGGACAATGGAGCGGCCCAGCTTTTCGCGCGCGGCCTCGGCCAGCATTTCCGGAGACTTCACGCTCTGGCCATAGTCGCCGAGGGTTTCCGCTATGGTCTGCATATCGCGGATGCTGACATTCTCGCGAACCAGCAACTGCAGGACTTTTTGCACCGTGCCCAGATTGAGGGTGCCGGGAACCAGATCTTCCACAGTCTTGGGCGAATGCTTCGCCAGGGTGTCCAGCAATCCCTGCACGGCCTGCTTGTCCAGAAACTCGGCCAGGTAATGCTTGAATACTTCGGTCAGGTGCGTGGCGATGACGGTGGCCGGATCTACCACGGTGTAACCGGCGAGCATGGCTTCTTCGCGCTGGCTTTCCGGTATCCAGAGGGCCGGCAGGTTGAAAGCGGGCTCCCTGGTTTCGATGCCTTCGATGCGGGTGGTCACGTTGCCCGGATCCATGGCCAGGAAGTGATCCACCAGGATTTCGGCGGAGGCTACCTGATTGCCCTTGATCAGCAGGGCGTATTGACCGGCTTTCAGCTGCAGGTTGTCGCGCAGATGCAGGGACGGAATAACCACGCCCATGTCCAGGACAAATTGCCGACGGATGGAGCGGATGCGCGCCAAAATATTGCCGCTCTGCTCTTCGTCCACGAGGGGAATGAGACCGTAGCCGACTTCCAGCTCGAGGGTGTCCAGGGGCAGGAGAGCCTGCACTTCTTCCGGAGTCTCCGGAGCGGCCTGCGCCTTGCCGGAGGCTTTCTTCTCTTCTTTGCCTTCCTCGCCGTTGGTGGCCGAGAATTTTGACGCCAGGTACACAAGGGCGGCCAGCACGAGGAAAGGTATCGCCGGCAGACCGGGAACAATGGCGAAGATAACCAGCACGCCGGAAACCATCTTCAGGGCCTGGCCGTTGAAGGTAAGCTGGGCCAGGAACTCTTCGCCCATCTTCGCTTCGGAGGCGGCGCGGGAGACGAGCAGACCGGTGGAGGTGGAGACGATAATCGAAGGTATGGTGGATACCAGACCGTCGCCGATGGTCAAAAGGGAGTAGGTGGTGACTGCGGCGTCCCAGTCCATATCCTTTTGGACCATGCCGATGATGATTCCTCCGATTATATTAACCATCGTAATCATCATGCCCGCGTTCACGTCGCCGGAAACAAACTTACAGGCACCGTCCATGGCGCCGTAGAAATCCGCCTCCTTGCGCAGGGCGTGGCGGCGGTCGTTGGCCTCTTCCTCGTCGATGAGGCCGGCGTTGAGGTCGGCTTCAATGGCCATCTGCTTGCCGGGCATGGCGTCCAGGGTGAAGCGGGCCGCCACTTCGGCGATGCGCGTGGTGCCCGCGGTGATGACCGACTTGTTGAGGATGAACATGATCATGAAGATGACGCCGCCCACCACNTAGCTGCCGCCCACGACGAATTCGCCGAAGGAGCGGATGACGCTGCCCGCGGCTTCNACGCCNGCATCACCGTTGAGCAGGATGAGGCGCGTGGAGGCCACGTTGAGCGCCAGCCTGAGCAGGGTGGTGATGAGCAGAAGCGAGGGGAAGATGGTGAACTCGAGCGGCGAGTTCATGAACATGGTCGTCACGAGGACGAGCAGGGAAATGGATATGCTCACGCAGAGCATGATATCCATGAANAATGTCGGCAGCGGCACGAGCATGACGAAGAGGATAACCACCACGCCCGCCGCCAGGGCGAGCTCGCCATGCTTGGAAAAGCGGCTGTAATCGAATTGAGGCAGTGCGGTCGTTGCCATTGTTTTGACGCTCCCATCCGTAGTTCCGGCNCNANCCCCCTTNTNCCGGCCTTCCCGCTACGCGGCCGCTCTGGGCTTGAGTTTCCAGATGCTGGCGAGCAGGGTGGCCACGGCCTTGTACAGCTCTTCGGGGATCATGTCNCCGATTTCTACTGCTTTATACAAAGCTCGTGCCAAAGGNACATTTTCGCGGATGGGCACGTTGTGCTCCCGCGCCACGGCCTTGATTTTCTCGGCCAGGTGGTCCGCGCCCTTGGCGAGNACGACNGGCGCCGGGAACTCGTCGGCATTGTAGCGCAGGGCCACGGCGATGTGCGTCGGGTTGGTGACAACCACGTCGGCCTTGGGCACGTCCTGAAGCATGCGCTTCATCACCATCTGCATCATCTTCTGGCGCTGCTTGTTCTTGATGACCGGGTCGCCGTCGGCCTGCTTGCGCTCGTCCTTGACCTCGTCCTTGGTCATCTTCATGCCTTCCTTGTAGGCGAAGCGCGTCTGCCAGATGTCGAAGGCCGTGATGGCGAGCACGGGCGCAAGCGCGTAGCAGGCCAGCTTGAAGGCCATCTCAAGCATGTAGGTGGCCACGCCCTCGGTGGTGGCATAATACATGGGGAGGAAGTTCTCGTGCTCCTGCCAGATGATCCAGCCGGGGATAATGCAGAGCACGATGGCGAAGAGCAGGCTCTTGATGGTGCGCAGGGCCGTCTGCGGGGAGAGCATCATCTGCTTGATGCCCTTGAGGATGTTGAAGCGCTGCCACTTGAACTTGAAGACCTTGGTGGTCCAGAGCTTGCCCACCTGGAGGCGCTGGGCGATAAAGCCGAGCACCGCCAGGAAGAACATGATGGGCATGACGATCTTGCAAACCTCGATCATCAGCTCCTGTGTCAAAACATAGACGTTCTGGGGATTGGGGTCGAATTCCCAGGAATGGACGAGGAAACGGCGAAAGACGTTCTTGATGGCCTCGCTCATGGGGCCTATCCAGACAAAGAGCGCCATCATGCCGCCCACAAGGCTCACGGCCTTGCCGAGCTCCGCAGACTTGGGAACATTGCCCTCTTCGCGCTGCTTTTTTACGCGCTTTGGCGTCGCTTCTTCTGTTCTGCTAGGGTCTTTCTGGGCTCCGAACATCCGCTCCCCCTTTCATGGCCGGATGCTCGCCTGCGGCGGCTCCGGCCGGGTGTCGCGGAGAGGATAGCAAGAAGAATGCCAGTAAGCCGGAGAAAGCGGGAGGCTGGTGCCCCTCCCCCGCTACGCCAGGTCCGGGTCCATGGGGACACGCTCCCAGAAGATACGGCCCTTTTTGCGGAACTTGCGCAAAAGCACATAAACACTGCCCGGCCCGCCGTCATGCGGGCGCGCCGTGCAAAAGGCGAGCACCACGCGCTTGAAGGGCTCCTGCGTGAGCCAGAGCTGGAGCTTCTCGCGCAAGACCGGCTGCCCCAGCGGCGAATTGAGCCCGCGCCCCGGCACCACGAGCACCACGCGCAGGCTCTTGTACCAGGCGCCGCGCATGAAGTCGCGCAGGGCCTCGAAGGCCTGAGCGGAATTGAGGCCGTGCAGGTCGAGGTGCGCCTCGGGGCTGAGGCCGCCCGCGCGCAGGCGACCCATGATGAGCGGGTCCAGCCCCACCACATGGCCCTCCAAGTATTCGTCGGAGTGGGAGATGGCGAATTCCAGCGTGCCCTCCATGAGCTCGCGAAAACTGAGCTCGCTTCCGGGGGGCGGTGTCGCCGGCTCGGCGGCGGGAACCACCTCGCGCCCCCGCCCCGAGAGCGGCCGGGCGTCGCCCATGGCCTGCAAAAAGGTGGCCGCATCCTCGTCCTGCTCCTGCATGGTGTTAGGCTCCTCCCGCAGTTCGGCTTGCGGGGCTTCGGCGGCAGCGGCGCGGGCCGCCTCCGCCTGCTTTTCCCGAGCGCGCTTTCGTTTTTTCGGGCTCGCCACCTCGTCGAGGCCGCAGGCCTCCCCCAGGCGAAAGCCCCCGCGGGAGGCGCTTTCCGCGGGCTTCACGCGGCGCATGGCCGCCATGAAGAGCGCCGCGTCCTCGCTGTCGGCGTCATCCCTGGGGGCTGCCTTGGGAGTGCGCTCCTTGCGCTCCTGCGCGCCAGTACGCCCCTGCGCGACCGGGCCTCTTTTGGCCGGAAAGCGCGCGGAGTTGAGCTTGCGGAAAGGATTTTCTGCAAAATCGTCGCTGTCTGACATCATGCCTCCCCTCGTGCCGCTTCACGGAGCCATGAAAAAAGCCGTGGCAGGGCCACGGCTTTTTCTGCGGGGAATTTTGGGGGCCTAGGGCTTTTGCGGGGCGTCCGCCTTGGCGGGAGCGCCCGCGGGCGCAGTAGGCGCCTTCTCCGGCTGCGCGGGTGCGGCCGCATCTGGTGCGCCGGCCTTGGGAGCCGCCGCTTCAGGCGCGGCCGTGGCATCCTTGCGGGCTTCCGCCGGGGCCTCGGGCTCCTCGATCTTCACATTGAGGATGGTGGATTCGTTGCTGGGCCGGGCGCTCGTCACATAGGTGTAGCTCAGGGACGTGATGACAAAGATGATGGCCATGAGCGTCGTGAGCTTGGCGAGAATGCCCCCGGCTCCGCTGCTGCCAAAGACCGAGGTGTTGCCGCCGCCGCCGAAAATGACGCCCATGCCCTCCTTGCCCGACTGGAGCAGGATGAGGATGACAAGCAGGACGCAGACAATGATATGGAGCGTGAGAATAAGGGTCTGCACAAATTCCTCCCGGCCCGCGGCATGACCGGCCAGTACCATGACGGGCCCAGGCCATGCCGCGAGGCGCGTTCGTCCCCGCGCTTTCGCGGGTCACGCGCCCAGAATCTGGAGAAAGCTCTTGGCTTCCAAGGAAGCGCCTCCTACCAGAAGACCATCCACATTGTCAAGGTTAATGAGCGCGCCGGCATTGTCCGGCTTGACGCTGCCGCCGTAGAGGATGGGCAGGTCCTGCGCGGCCACGCCGAGGATATTGGTGAGGATGTTGCGCGTGACGAGGTGCGCGTCCAGCACTTCGGCGGGGCCCGCCACCTTGCCCGTGCCGATGGCCCACACGGGTTCATAGGCGATGGCGAAGGCCTGCGGGAGCTTGGCGCGCAGCGTGGCGCTCATGGGCTCAATGGCGGTCTTGAGCTGGCGCTCAAGCACGTCGTGGAGGTGCCCGGCCTCGCGCTCCTCCAGGGTTTCGCCCACGCAGAGCATGACCTTGAAGCCCTTTTCCAGGCCATAGGCCGTCTTGCGGGCCACGAGGGCGTCGGATTCGTCAAAAATATGGCGGCGCTCGGAATGCCCGGTGAGCAGCCACTCGCCCCCGGCGTCCCGAATCATGGCCGGGGAAATCTCGCCGGTGAAGGCGCCCTGCTCCTCGGGATAGAAGTTCTGCGCGCCCACCTCGAGGTTTTTCACGCCGGCCACGGCGTCGGCCACCACGGCAAGGTCGGTGAAGGGCGCGAACACCACGGCGAGGCGATCGAGGGGCGTGCCGCCCTTGAGGGCCAGGGCCAGCTCCGCGGCGGTCTGCGCCGCCTGCGGGCGAATCTTGTGCATCTTCCAGTTGGCGGCGATGATCTTCTGCATGGGGCTCTCCTTTGTGACCGGATGATGGCGGCGCGCTCAGGGGGCGGCGCGGCCGGGTGGTTCCGCAAGGGGACGCTCAAGCACAAGGGCGTCCTCGCCCGTATCGGCATAATAACGGCGGCGGCGGCCCGCCAAGGCGAAGCCGCAGGCGCGGTACAGGGCAAGCGCCGCGCCGTTGTGCTCCCGCACTTCGAGCAAGGCCTTTTGCATACCCATTTTGCGCCCGGCTTGCAAGGCCAGCAGGAGGAGGCGGCGGCCGCAGCCCCGGCGGCGGGCCGTGGGCTCCACCGCGAGATTGAGTATTTCCAGTTCCCCGCAAGGGGTGTAGGCTGAAGGCGTGGGCGCGCCCACGAGATAGAGCGAAATATAGGCCACGAGCCGCTGCCCGTCCCAGAGGCCGAAGGCCGCGAAGGCCGCCTGCCCGAAGGCTGCGCGGCACTGCTCCTCGCTCCACGGGAGGCTGAAGCAGCGACGCTCCAGCTCCCACATGGCGCGGGCCGAGCCTGCGTCCAGCCGCCGCGCGAAAAGCCCGGCCGCGAAAGACGGCGCGCCTCTTTCCACGGCCCCTGCGGCCGCGTTTTCAGGAGAATCCATGCTCTCGCGCTCCTCCCCGCATCTTTCGCCCCTGCTGCCGCAGTCTCCGGGCCCGGCGCTCCGGGAAGTGGTGGACGCGACCGACCGCCCCCTCTGCCTGCTCCCCGAGTCGGCCATCCTGCGGCAGGGCCTGCGCCACCGGTCCGTGGCCCTCCTCCTGCGGGACAGTGCGGGGCGCGCGCTCCTCAGGCCCGGCGCGGATGGCTGGGACTTTTCCTCGCGGGCGCTGCCACAGGCGCTGGAAGCCGTGGAGGACTGCTGCCGCCGCCTGCTCGCGCAAGACTGGAAGCTCGAAAGCCTCGCCCCCCGGAGGCTCCGCAGCGTGGCGGCCGCACCGGAAACGGGCATGGCCTTTCTCAGCATCTTCACGGCGCGCATTCCCGCGGCCACGGCGCGGGAACTGGCGCACCCCGGCGTCATCGCGCCGGAAGGCCTGCCCCTTGTGGACGCCGAGGAGCTGGCCGGACTTGCCGGACAGGAGCCGCCCCTGCTTGCGCCGCTCCTGCTCCGCGCCGTGCGCGCCGGATGGCTCGTGGAGCAATGCGCAGAGAACTGAGGGCGTCGCTTTCATGAGCAGGTGGCGGAAGTGCCTGTGCGCCTGTCTAATGCCGAAATTATCCGTCAAAAACAGCCTTTTTGGCGCTGGCTGCGTCAGATAAAAATTTCCTTGGTCGAGTACCTGAGTACACTCCCTGCGGAAATTTTTATCTTCCTTGCCAGCGCCAAAAAATCTTATTTTTTAGGATTCTTCCGGCACCAGCACCCGTCTTCCGCTTCGCTCCAGACGGAATTAAGGAAAAATGTGCACCCATGACGGCTGTACAACGATAAGGGCAGCCTACAGCGTCGGCCCCAAGAGGTCCACCATGGCCGGATGCACGCGGCCATTGGTGGCGAGCAGGGCCTCGCCGAAGCGGAAGGGCGCGCCGTCGAGGCCGCTCACGCAGCCTCCGGCTTCCTCCACCAAAAGCCAGCCCGCGGCCAAATCCCAGGGCTTGAGCCAGTCCTCATAAAACACGTCCAGCCTGCCTGCGGCCACGAAGGCCAAATCCAGCGCGGCCGAGCCCAGGCGGCGCATCCCCTGCGTGGCCGGGAGCACCCGGCGCAGGCGCTCGAGCACCAGCTCCAGCCGCCCCGTTAGCTCGTAGGGGAAGCCCGTGCAGGCGAGCGCGTCCGTGAGCGTTTCCGCGCTGGACACCGTGACAGGCTCGCCATTGAGAAAGGCCCCGCCCCCGCGCAGGGCCGAGAAACACTCGCCCGCTACGCCCAACATGGGCCCGTTGACCACGCCGAGCTGCACCGCCCCCTCCGCCCACAGGGCCACCGAGGTGCTCACCTGCGCGATGCGGTGCACGAAGTTGGTGGTGCCGTCCACGGGGTCGATGATCCAGCAGGGCGGCGCGTCCGCCGCGGGGCCCTCCGGGGCGCTGCTTTCCTCGGCGAGAAAGTCCGCGCCCGGCAGGATGCGCGCAAGCCCCTCCTTGAGAAAGGCCTCCACGGCGAGGTCCGTATCCGTCACGAGGTCGATGGCGCCCTTGTGCCTGATCCTGCTCGGCGCGGCCCAGCGCTCGCGTATCATGTCCCCGCTCTCGCGCACGAGGCGCACACAGGCCTCCAGCACTGCGGCCGCGTCGCGGCCGGCGATTTTCTTCATGCCCGTTCCCGGTTTTTCAGTTGATAAAGACGGACGCATGGCCCTTGCGGTCGGCCATGGCGCGCGCGGTGCCGCGGAGCACCGTGGTGAGGGGGTCGGCGTCCACAAAGACGCGCAGGCGCGTCTCGCGGGCGAGATACTGGTCCAGCCCTTTGAGCAGCGCCCCGCCGCCCGCCAGCAAGAGGCCGTTGCGGCTCACGTCCGCGGCGAGCTCCGGCGGCGTCATCTCCAGCGCGCGCAGCACCGTGTCGCGGATGGCCTGCACGGGCTCAGAGAGCGCCTCGCGGACATGGCCCTCGCTCACGGTGACGGCGCGCGGGCGCCCCTGCACGAGGTCCTTGCCGGACACCTCGAGCACCGGCGCATCCTCCTGCGGCCAGGCCGAGCCCAGAAAGATTTTGACGTTCTCGGCGGTGTTCTCGCCCACTTCGAGCCGGAACACCTCGCGCAAATAGCGCTGCACCGCATGGGTCATGGCGTCCCCGGCCACGCGCACGGACTGCGCCGCGGCCACGCCCCCCAGCGAGATGACGGCCACCTCGCTCGTGCCGCCGCCGATGTCCAGCACCATGTTGCCCACGGGTTCGCGGATGGGGAGGTCCGCGCCGAGCGCCGCCGCCATGGGCTCCTCGATGAGGGCGATGTCCTCGGCGCCGGCGAGCTGCGCCGCGTCGATGACCGCGCGCTTTTCCACCTGGGTCACGCCCGAGGGCACGCAGATGACCATGGACGGCCGGACGAGACGCCAGCCGTCGATGGCCTTGCGCACGAAATGGGCGATCATGGCGCGCGTGACGTCGAAATCGGCGATGACGCCGTTCTGCATGGGCCTGACGGCGCGGATGGCCGCCGGCGTCCGCCCGACATAGTTACGGGCCTGCGCGCCCACGGCGAGCACGGCCCCGGTGCGCGCGTCCAGCGCCACCACCGAGGGCTCGTTGACCACCACGCCATGCTTCTTGGTGGCCAACAGGGTGTTGGCCGTGCCGAGGTCCATGGCGATGTCGGTGGCGAAGAGCCGCAAAAGACGGCGCGGGAGCATGGTCAGCGGTCTTCGCGGGAGGACGGCGGCGCAAGGTCGGGGTCAAAGACATGCGCGCCGTCGCTCTCCACCGTGGCCTTGGGCAGAAAGGCCTTGAGCCGCGTGCGGAGATAGAGATTTTCCAGGAAGAGGGCGAGATGGTCCACGGCCTGGCGCACAAAGCTGCGCAGGCCCTCGTCGATGGCGCCCGCGCCCTTGCGCGCGAGGCAGAGCACGCCGCGCGCGCTCTTGTTGACCATCACCGGCATGCAGATGGCGGTCTGGAACTCGGGCGCGCCCTCCACCCGGCCGAAGAGCGCCGAGGCGGCCGCGGCGGCGTCGTTTTCCACAAAGACGGGCTGCTCGTCGCGGAAGGCCCAGCCCACGAGGCCCGTGCCCAGCGGGCGCAGCGCCGGGCCGCCGTCCCTGAGCGCGAGCGGCCGGGATTCGGCCTCCACGCAGTATTCCTCGCCCGAGGGCGTGAGCGAGGCAAAGGCGCAATATTCAAAGCCCGTGGCGTCGCGCATGGTGAGGAGGAAATTTTCGAGAAAGACGGGCCAGCGCTTGTAGCGGAAGCGCAGGTCCTGGATAACGCCGAGCTCCGCGAAATAGCGGGGGATGTCCCCCGCGAGGTCGTCCCCGCCGAGGTTGGCCTGGAGCCGGGAAATGAGCTCCGCGAAGAGATGGAGAAGCTTCAGGTCCTTGTCGGAGAAGGAATACTGCCGCTTGCTGTCCACGCAGAGCACGCCCCCCGTGGGCACGGGGCAGCCCATGAAGGCCTTGATGCCCGTTTCCGCGCCGTCGGCGTAATAGCCGAGATTGCTCGGCCGCTGGTCGAAATTGGGCAGCAGGATGGTGTCGCGGCTGCGCATGATCCAGCCCACGAGGCCCGCGCCGGGCCTGATGACGGCGGAGGTAATGATGCTGTCCCCGAGGCTGAAGGAAGCCGCGAGATGGCAGGCGTCGTCATCCTCCTCGGGCAGGAAGAGCACGGCGGAATAGGCGTCAAAAACGCTGCAGATGATGCTGAGGACTTGCTGTTCAAGAGAAGTGGCGGTCATGGCGCGGCTTTGTTGGAGTGGCGGGAGGGGCCACCGGGGCGGGGCGGCGCTCATTCTTTTGTAGCAAAGCGGCCGCTCGGCCGCAACCGCTTTCCCCGGCCTTGCGCGACGAGGCGGCGCGCTTTACGCGGGGCTGGAAGTTTTTTTAAAAATCTGGTAGGATTGAAGAATACCAAGAAACAACGGATACCGCGTCATGATTCGCTGGCAAGATGTTTTCAGCAAGGACGGCCACCCCTGGCGTGACGCCGCGACCCTTTCCGATGCCATCGCCCTGCGCGACCTGGGCGCGCTCAAGCGCTTTCTCGACGCCGTGCACATCCGCCACTGCCTCGTGCGCCCCTATCAGGAGCTCCCGGACTATCCGCTGGTGGAGGGCCGCGAGCTTTTGCCCTCCTTCGACAACGACATGTTCGAGTACAAGGACCTGCCGGGCTTCGCCCTGGTGGCCTTCGCGCGCGAGCTCGACTATTTTTCCGAAATCTTCCAGTTCGACAAGCTCCATCCCGTGCTTCTCGGCGAAGGCGGGGCCTCCTGCCCGCTGGAGCAGCAGGTCATGGAGCAGAATATCCAGACGCTCGCCGCGCGCCTTCCCCGCGCCCAGCAGGACGCCTTCCGGCAGGAATTCCGCTCCGTGGATACGGGCCTGCTCGAAACCTACCCGGCGCTGCTCCCCTATCTCCTCCAGATGGACAGGGCGCAGGTCATCGCCTGGGACGCGGACAGGCTCTTCCACCTCGCGGGGGTGTTCGCGTCCTTCCCGTCGGACATCGACAGCGAGCTCAAGCGTTTCGGCATCCGCATCGGCAAGTTCGTCTATGGCGACAGCCAGATGTACGAGCGCAACCGGATGTTCGTCTACCAATACCTCATGGAGCTCTACGGCTTTCCCATCGTGTCGGAACGGCGCACCTCGAGCGCGCTCTTCGCCCGCAAGCTGCACAAGATGGGCGAGCGCTTTCTCCTGCGAGTCATGGGCCAGAGCGACCGCACCATCACCACCTTCACCTCCGACGGCGAGAACCGGCGCTACCCGCTGGTGGAGAAGATCGCCCTCGTCGGAGTGGACGAGGACCAGGAGGAGGCCATCGAGGCCATCGGGCGCGACGGCTTCTTCCTCGACCCCGCGCGGCGCGTGGTCATCCTGCGCGTCACCTACCGCCAGCACAGGTTCGACGCCAACAACGTCCGCCAGGACCGCGCGCTCTCCGTGGCGGCGCAGGAGGTGCTCCATCCGCTCACGGGCGAGGCGCTGCGCGGCCTGAACATCATCAAGGACGCGAGCAACATGTTCCTCCGGCTCAACGACATTGTGCGCGGCGAGTACACGGGCCGCACCATCTACAAGCGCACCGAGGTCGTGGAGAACACGGACACCCACGAGAAGCGCCTCAAGTTCCTCTACAGCTGGCTCGGCAAGCACCAGCGCCGCATCATCGGCTACAGCGACGAGTTCTTCGCCAAGGTGAGCAAGGTGCTCGCGGGCTACCTGTATTCGCCGAAAAACGTGGACATTTTCGACACCGTGCACGACCTCTATCAGGAGGTCTGCACCCGCTTCAGCTATATCCAACAGGCGCGGCGCGTGCGCATCCTCGAGGACATCTGCCGGCGCATGTACAAGGGGGAGCGCATCACCTACCGCCAGATGACGCGCGAGGCGCTCACCCTGCTGAACGAGCTCCAGTTCGAAATCGTCAACTTCTTCCCTGACCTCGTGGACGACATCATCGCCTGCGTGGAGACCATCCTCCACGACCGCTACCTCACGCGCACCTATATCGACGTGCCCGAAACCTCGCTCACGGCGGCCGGGCGCGAAATCCGCAAGAATTACGGCCGAATCGTCTCCCTGCTCGATGGCTTCCGGGCCGTGCGCAAGTCGCGCCTCGCCTGTGAGGAGCGGCAGGCACGGGAGGCGGTGGCGTGAGCGCCCGCCACGGGGAGGCCCCGCGCGATGTGGACATGTTCGGCGGGGTGCCGCGCTTCTATCTCGCGCCGGAGCACTGGCCGGAAGCGGGCCCGGACGGGCAGCCGCCCGAGGGGGCTCCCCGGGCACTGGCGGAAGTCCGGCTTGACGGGCAGGAGGCCGCCCATGTGCGCGTGCTCAGGCTCGCGCCCGGCGACGCGGCCCTGCTTTTGGACGGCGCAGGCCGCATCGGGAGCTGCCGCGTGCTCGAGGCTTGCCGCAAGGAGGCGCGCCTTGAGCTCCTCGGCTGGCGCTTCCAGCCCAAGCCCGCTTCACGGGCAGTCATGGCGCTGGCCTTCAGCAAGGCCGTGCGCCGCGGCTTTTTCATGGAAAAGGCGGTGGAGCTGGGCGCTTCGGGGGTCTGGCTCTGGCAGGGGGACTACAGCCAGGGGCGCCTCCCGGAAAGCGCTGCCAGAAACTGCCTGGGCCAGATGATCGCCGGGGCGAAGCAGTGCGGCAACCCGTGGCTGCCCGAGGTGCGCGCGCTCGACGGCATCGGCGCGGTCATCGGCCAGGCCGCTGGCGCCGACTTCCGGCTGCTCCCGTGGGAGCGGCAGGAAGGCGTGGCCATGCTGGAGCCCGGCATGGCCGGGCGGCCGGGCGTGACCGTCTATGTCATCGGGCCGGAGGGTGGCTTCTCGCCGCGTGAGCTTGCGGCCCTCAGCGAAGCGGCCTTCACGCCCGTGAGCCTGGGCGGCCGCATCCTCCGCTGCGAGACCGCGGCGGCGCTTTGTCTGGGCTTGCACTGGTGGGCCTCGCAGTTGCCGGGCGCCCCGGATTTTCACGCGCCCAAAGGCAATAACGGCGCGGACGGGCCGCTCCCATGAGCGTGGAACGCCCCCTCCCCGAACGCCTGCGCCCGGACGACATGGCGGCGTTTCTCGGCCAGTCGCACCTCGCCGGGCGCATAGCCTCGCTCATGCAGGCCAAACGCCTGCCGAGCCTGCTCTTTTTCGGGCCGCCCGGCTGCGGCAAGTCCACGCTGGCCCTGCTCCTCGCCAGGTCCACGGGGAAGAAATACCTGCGCCTTTCCGCGCCCGAGGCCGGGCTCCAGCACCTGCGCCGCTCGCTCGCCGGGATGGAAATCCTCGTGCTGGACGAATTGCACCGCTTTTCCAAGGCCCAGCAGGACTTTTTCCTGCCGCTCGTGGAATCGGGCGAGCTCACCCTGCTCGCCACCACCACCGAGAACCCCTCCTTCAGCGTCACGCGCCAGCTCCTCTCGCGCCTGCATGTGCTCCGGCTGCGGCCGCTGGGCCGCCACGAGCTCCGCGAGCTCGCGCGGCGCGGCGCGCTCTCGCTGGCGCTTGAGCTTGGCGAAGACGTGCTGGACCTGCTCGCGGGCTCGGCCAATGGCGACGCCCGCACCCTGCTCAACCTCGTGGAATATGTGGCCGCCCTCCCCGAGGACCAGCGCGGGCCCGACGCCGTGCGCGCGGCGCTGCCCGAGATGCTCGTGCGCCACGACAAGGACGGCGACAGCCACTACGAGCTCGCCTCGGCGCTCATCAAGTCCATCCGCGGCAGCGACGTGGACGCGGCCCTCTACTACCTCGCCTGCCTTCTGGAAGGCGGGGAGGACCCGCGCTTCATCTGCCGCCGCCTCATCCTCTCCGCCTCGGAGGACGTGGGCCTTGCCGACCCCGCGGCGCTGCCGCTGGCCGTGGCCTGCCAGCAGGCCGTGGAATTCACCGGGATGCCCGAGGGCTTCATCCCGCTGGCCGAGACCACGGTCTATCTCGCGCTGGCGAAAAAAAGCAATTCCGCCTATGCCGCCTACCTCAACGCCGCGCGCGAGGTGCGCCAGTCCGGGCCCCTGCCCGTGCCCCTGCATCTGCGCAACGCGACCACGCCCCTGCAAAAGGAATGGGGCTACGGCAAGGAATACAGGTATCCGCACAACTATCCCGACTCCTTCGTGGAGCAGGCCTACCTGCCGCCGGAGCTCGCCGGGCGGCGCTACTACCAGCCGCGCGACAACGGCGCGGAGCCGCGCCTCGCCCAGTGGTGGCAAAAAATCCACAACCGCAAAAAACCGGACGGTTCAGCATGACGCAAGCACCCGACACGGGGGGCGGCGGCCTCGCGCCCGCCTTTCCCGTGGCTCCCGCGCCCTTTCCGCCCTTCACCGAGGGCGTCATCCCCAACAAGTTCGGTACGGGCGACTCCTATCGCGGCCCGCGCGTGACGCCGGGACAGCTCACGCGCCTGGCCCCCTTCCCCGCCTTCTATTCGCGCCTCTTCCTCGGGCCCGTGGCCTGGCTCTCGCGCAGGGCCGCGCAGGGGCGTTGCGACGACGCGGCCTGGGCTTATGCCAGCGACTGGGTGACCGACCTCATGGAGCGCCTGGGCTGCCCGGTGGACATCGACGGCATGGACGCCATCACCGCCACGGAAGATGCCTGCATCTTCGTGGCCAACCACATGAGCACCCTCGAGACCTTCATGCTGCCCGGCATCATCCGGCCCCGGCGCCCCCTGACCTTCGTGGTCAAGGAGAGCCTCGTGACGATGCCCTTTTTCGGGCCCATCATGCGCTCGCGCGACCCCATAGTGGTGGGAAGGACGAACCCGCGCGAGGACCTCGCGGCCGTGCTGGACGGCGGCGTGGAGCGACTTGGCCGCGGCGTCTCGCTCGTCATCTTTCCGCAGAGCACGCGCTCGCTCACCTTTGACGAGCGGCATTTCAACAGCATCGCGGTCAAGCTGGCGCGCAAGGCGAAGGCCCCGCTCGTGCCCGTGGCCCTCAAGACCGACGCCTGGGGCCAGGGAAAGAAAATCAAGGAGCTGGGGCCCGTGAAGCCCGGCATGCCCATCCGCTACCGCTTCGGCGCGCCGCTCCGGGTTTCCGGCAACGGCAAGGAAGAACAGGCCGCCATTTGCGACTTCATCGCCTCCGCCCTTTCCGGGTGGCAGGCAAAGGACGGCATCAACGCATGAAAACGCGCAAGCTTTTTCTCCTCCGGGCCTGGGCCCTGCTGCTCGCCTGCCTGCTTCTGCCCGCGCACGCTTCCGCGCCCCGTGCCGCGGAGACGGGGGACGAGTTCACCGTCATGGCCACGACCTTCCCGGTGTGGCTCTTCACCCGCGCCGTCTGCGAGGACGTGCCGGGCGTGCGCGTGGAGCTGTTCGTGCCCGCGCAAACGGGCTGCCCGCATGACTTCACGCCGAGCCCGGCGGACCTCGGTCGCCTCGCCGCGGCGCACGCCATCGTCATCAACGGCCTGGGACTGGAGGCCTTTCTCGCGCAGCCCCTGCGCAGCCTTGACAAGGAGCACGCGGTCATCGACGCGAGCCGGGGCACCCATCCCCTGCCCGCTCCGGCCGGGGACGATGGGCACGGGCATGACGGACACGACCACGGCGCGCCGGGCGTCAATCCCCATATCTTCGCCGGGCCGCCCCAGGCCGCGCTCATGGTGCGCGCCATCGCCGCGGGCCTCGGCCGCATGGACCCGGCCCACGCCGACGCCTATGCCGCCAATGCGGAGAAGGCTGCCCAGCGCCTGGAAGGGCTTTCGGCAAAGCTCGCGGCCGTCGGCAAGGCGGCGGCGCACAAGGGCATCGTGCTCCAGCACGACGACCTCGCCTATCTCGCCCATGAGGCCGGGCTCGACATTGTGGACGTGCTGCGGGCCGGCGACGAGGGCTCCGCGCTTTCCGCCTCCCGGCTCCATGCGCTGGCGCGCCGCCTGAAGGCCGAGGCGCCCGTGCTCATCGCCGGGGAGCCCCCGGCCCCGGACCGCGCGGTGGAGCTGCTCTCCTCGGAGAGCGGCGTGCCCTTCGCCCTGCTGGACCCCGTGGCCTCGGGCCCGGCGGACGCGGCCCCGGACTATTATGAGTGCGCCATGGCCGCCAATATCAAGACCCTGCGGCGGTATTTCGATGTTCCCTGAACTTCGGCAGGCCGTGTGCGCCAGCGCGCCCGAAGTGCGCTTCGAGGATGTGCGCGTGCGCGCAGGCGGCCGCGACATCCTCGAGGGCATTAACGCCGTTGCCCCGGCGGGGGGGGCCACGGTGCTCGTGGGCCCCAACGGCGCGGGCAAGACCACCCTGCTCCACTGCCTGCTCGGCGAAATGCCCTATTCGGGCCGCATCGTCATCGAAGGCGGCCGGCGCATGGCCCATGTGCCGCAGCAGCTGGTGGTGGAGCGCGGGCTGCCGCTGAGCGTGCTGGAATTTCTCGCGCTCGGCGGCCAGCGCCGTCCGCTCTGGCTGGGTGTCTCCCGCGCGGCGCGCGAGCGCGCCGTCGCCCTGCTCGCCAGCGTGGACGCCGCCGGGCTGGCGCGCCAGCGCCTCGGCGACCTCTCCGGCGGGGAATTGCGCCGTGTGCTTCTGGCCGCGGCCCTCGGCCACGAGCCGGACCTGCTCGTGCTCGACGAGGCCGAGGCCGGGGTGGACGTGCACGGCGAGCGCCTGTTCTGGGAAGTGCTGGACGCGGCCCGGCGGGCCCGCGGCTTCACGCTCATCATGGTGAGCCACAACCTGCCGCTGGCCGCCCATTACGCCACGCACGTCATCTGCCTGAAAAAACGCGTCCTCGCCGAGGGCTCGCCGCGCGAGACCCTCACCGCGCCGCTGTTGCTCTCGCTTTTCGGCGTGCCCATCCATCTCTATCCCGACCAGTGCGACCTCCAGGGCCCGGCCTGCCCGCAGTGCGGGGCACTCTCCGCACCGGGCCACCGGGGGCGGCTCCCGGCCGGGCTCGCCGACAGGAAAGCCTCGTGATGAGCGTGCTTGCCAGCTTGCTTGGGGGCGCCTGCGACGCTCTCTCCGTGCTGCCTTTCGAGTGCTTGGAGCCGCGCTTCATGCGCCGGGCGCTTCTGGCGCTGCTTCTGCTCACGCCCATGACCTCCATGCTCGGCGTGCAGGTGACGCTCTTCCGCATGGCCTTTTTTTCGGACGCCGTGGGCCATTCGGCTTTCGCGGGCGTGGCGCTGGGCCTCATCCTCGGCGCGCCGCCGGACACGGCCATGCTCGTGTTCGGCGTGCTCGTGGGCGTGGCCGTCATGGCCGTGCAGCGCACGAGCGGCCTTTCCGCCGATACGGCCATCGGCATCATCTTTTCGGCGGTGGTCGCCTTCGGCCTCGCCGTGGTGAGCCGGGCGAGCGGCCTTGCGCGGCAGATGGGCCAATTCCTCTACGGCGACATCCTCACCGTGGGCGACGGCGAAATGGCGGCGCTGGCCCTGCTGCTCGGCCTCCTGCTGCTGTTCGAGGTCGCGGGCTGGAACCGCCTGCTCTTCATGGCCCTGAGCCCGGTGACGGCCAAGGTTGTGGGCATCCGCACGGCCTTCTGGCACTATCTGTTCGCGGGGCTTCTGGCGCTTGTGGTGATGTTCTCGGTGCGGGCCGTGGGCGTGCTTTTGATGACGGCCCTGCTCGTGGTGCCCGCGGCCACGGCGCGCAATCTCGCGTGCAGCGCGGGCGGCATGTTCTGGTGGTCCATCGTGGTGGGGGTGAGCTCCGGCGCGACGGGCCTGCTGCTTTCCGCGCAGGCGTGGCTTGCCACGGCCAGCGGCGCGACCGTGGTGCTCGTGGCCTGCGCCTGGTTTGCCTTCAGTTGTTTCGTGCGGGCTGTGCGGAAGTAGCGGAGGGGTGCTTCGCGAGCAGCATCCGGCCATATTGGGCCGCGCCCCAGAGGCCGCTCTCCACATCCTCCAGCAGGCGCACCGGGATTTCCCGAAGCCAGCCGGAAAAGTCCGGCTCCGCATGGAGCTCGGCGAAAAATTCTGCACAGCTCACGCAGAGGGGATTGCGCGCGGCAATGCCCCCGGCGATCCAGAGACCGCCTGTGGCGAGGCTGGTGAGTATGAGGTCGCGGCAGGCGCGGCCGTAGAAACGGGCGTAGCAGCGCAGGGTAGGCGTCGGCGAGGAAAGGGCCAAGCGCCCCACTTCGCCGGGGGTGAGGCGCTCCCCGGCAAGAAATTCGTGCAGGAGCGCGAGGCCCCGGCCCGAGAGCACATCGTCCCCCCGCGCCGCGGCGAGCCCGAGCTTCGCGCGCAAAAAATCGTGAAAGGCGTTTTCCTCCTCGCCCACAAAGGGAAAGGCCGCGTGCCCGCCCTCGGATGGGGCAACGAGCCAGCCGTCGGACCCCGGCACGGCCATATCCAGCGGATAGAGCGCGGCCACGCCGAGGCCCGTGCCCGCGCCGATGACCGCCCTGGGGGCGCGGAGCGGGACTTGCGCCCGCGCGCTTTCGGCAGCGGGCCAGAGCTGACGCGCCTTTGCACCTACATCGGTGAGGCAGGCACAGGCCTGGGCCACGAAGTCGTTGATGACGCGCACGGGTGAGCCCCCGCGCGCGGCCAGTGGCCGCAGGTCCACCACAAGGTTGCCGTTGGTCAGCCTGCCGCTTACGCCGTCATGCACCGGGCCGCCGATGGCGAGCACCGTGGCGTCCGCCGCTGCGGGGTGCAGCTCAAGCTCGCGCTCCAGCGCGACGATGAGGTGCTCCGTGGTGGCGAGGCCCGGACTTTCCAGCCAGACGGAGCGCTCCTTGAGGAGCTCCCCTTGTAGCGTCAGCGCAAATCGGCCGAGGCGGCAGTTGGTGCCGCCGATGTCCGCGGCGAGAATGTGGCGCAGGCCCGGCTCAGGCATGGCCGCCCCCGGCCGCCAGGTCAGCCGCGCCCGGCCGCATCTTGCGCACAAGGCCCGTGGTGCTGCACCCGTCCACGAGGTCCACAAGGCGCACCTCGCCGCCGCGGCCGAGCACAAAATCCGCGCCGACCACGTCCTCCACGCGGTAGTCGCTGCCCTTGACGAGCACATCCGGTGAGACCGCGCGGATGAGGCGCTCCGGCGTGTCCTCGCCGAAAAGCACCACCGCGTCCACCATTTGCAGCGCGGCCAGCACCAGGGCGCGACTCATCTCGTCCTGGATGGGGCGCTCGGGCCCCTTGAGGCGCTTCACCGAGGCGTCGGCGTTGAGGCCCACCACGAGGCGGTCGCCCAGGGCCGCGGCCTGGCGGAGCAGCGCCACATGGCCGGGGTGGATGAGGTCAAAGCAGCCGTTGGTGAAGACGATGCGCTCGCCCTTGCGCCGCCATTCCTCGAGCTTGCGGGCGAGGGCGGGCACGCTGTAGAGCTTGGGATTGTCGCGCCCTTCCCGCAGGGCCTCGTTAAGCTCGGCCACGGACACCGGGGCCGTCCCGGCCTTGCCCACCGCCACCCCGGCGGCGGCATTGGCCACGGCCGCGCTGTCCGCCCACGAAAGGCCCCCGGCCACGCAGGCGGCCAGTGTGGCGATGACCGTATCGCCCGCGCCGGAGACGTCGGCCACTTCGCGCACCACCGCGCGGATGTTCACGGGCTCCTCGCCGGGGGCATAGAGGGTCATGCCCCTGGCCCCGCGCGTGAGCAAGAGGCGTGCAAAGCCGTACTTGCGGCAAAGGCCCTCGGCGAGCTCCCGCCGCTCGGCGGCTTCGGGCCGGGCACCGGCGGCCAGTCCGCAGGCAAGCCGAAATTCCGCCATGTTGGGCGTCACGCAGGCCGCCCCGGCATAGCGCGCCCAGTCCGCCCCCTTGGGGTCAACGAGCACCGGGATGCGGGCCTCCCGCGCCAGGTCCATGATGACCGCGCAGAGGCTTTCGCCATCCTCCCGGCGCAGGAAAACGCCCTTGCCGTAATCGGAAATGATGACAGCGCGGGAGCCTGTGAGCAGGCGCGCCACAGCCTCGCGCAGGGGGGCGAGCTCGGCCCCGGTGAGCGGGCCCACGCGCTCCTCGTCGAGGCGCAGGAGCTGCTGCCCGTGCCCGAGGATGCGCGTCTTGCTCGTGGTGGCGCGCTCCCGCGAGACGGCAAGGGCGGCCTCGATACCCTCGGCGGCCACGGCCTCGGCGAGGCTGCGCCCCTCGGCGTCGTCGCCCACAAGGCCCGTGAGCCGCGCGGAAACACCCAGCCGGGAGAGGTTGCGGGCCACGTTGCCCGCCCCGCCGGGCACGCTCCAGCGCTTCTCAAGGTGCACCACGGGCACGGGCGCTTCCGGGGAGATGCGCGTGACATCGCCCACGAGGTAGCGGTCGAGCATCACGTCCCCGACCACCAGAATGGCCGTTCCGGAAAAATCCATCACTTTTTCGCTTGCGGTTTGGGCGCTTCCTTGCCGGAAGCCTGCCCCGCCGGGGCTTCCCCGCTCTGCGGGGCGCCACCCTCACGGGACGCCTCCCCGGCCCGCGCCCGTGCGGCCGAGCGGGCGGCCTCGATGAAGAGCCGCTTCAGCGTCTCCTCGCTGGCCTGCTCGTCCAGCAGGGCGTGGATGCTCTGCCGCGCCGCCGCGCCCAGGCGCTTACGCTCTTCCGGGTCCTTTGCCAGGCGCTCCAGGGCCTGGGCCAGCGCCGGCACGTCGTCCTGCGGCACCACAAGGCCCGTGACCCCGTTCTCCACCGCTTCGAGCTGGCCCGGCAAATCGCTCACCACCACGGCGAGGCCAAAGGCCATGGCCTCGGTGAGGGCCGAGGGCAGCCCGTCCACATCGCCCTTGCGCGTTTTGACGCCCGGCGAGACAAAGATGTCGGCATGGCGGTAGGTCTCGGCCATCTTTTCGTGGGCCACTTCCCCGGCAAAGCGCACGCGCCGCCGAAGCCCCAGTCGCCACGAGAGCCACCGCAGGCGGAGCCGCTCCGGCCCCTGCCCGACGATGGTGAGGCGGAAATCCACCCCGGCCCTGGCGAGGAGCGCGCAGGCCCGGATGAGCAGGTCATAGCCCTTGCGCGGGGCGAGCGTGCCCACGGCGAGCAGCTCCAGCGGCTTGACGGCCTCGGCGGCGCCTCCTCCCGGCGTGGGGATGGCCTCCACCTCCTCCTCGGGCGGCGTGAGGGTCAGCGGGTCGCGCAAAAGGACGATCTTGTCCGCGGGCAGGTCCGGCAGGCGCTCGCGCAGGGCCTTGACCACGGCCTCGGTATCGCAGCGCACAAAGACCGCCTCCTTCGCCTTGACGGGCCAGTCCGCTCCGTTGAGGGCGAGGTCCTGCGCGCGCACGGAAAAGGCGAAGGGCAGCCGCAAGAGCCGCGCGGCCACCAGGCTGGCCGTGGCCTGCGCCCCGGCCCCGGAGGCGTAGAGAAATTCGATGCGCTCCTGAAGGCCCCAGCGCGCGAGCAGGGTGCCGCAGGCAAAGGCCCAGACCTGCGCGAAAAAGCCGCGCCCCCAGCGGGAATGCGGCATGAGCCGCCACAGTGACCACAGGGAGTGCGAGGCCCGCGCCCGGCGCACGAGCGCCCCCAGCGCCGCCGGTGCGTGCCAGAAGCCGATGCGGCGCACGGCGAGCGGCAGGGCGTAGCCCGCGGGATTGCCCAGAAGGCCGCTCCCCCTGATGGCGTAGATGCGCGAGAGCAGGCCCGCCGCGTGGAGGTGATGGGCGATTTCCATGAGGCACTGGCCCGAGGGCTCGGGGAAGCGCTCGGCCACAAGCGCCCCGCGCACCACCGGGTCCGGCGCGGCGAGCAGGCTCTTGGTGCCGCCTTCCTTGAGGTCCGCGAGCTCGTGCTTGCGGCAGTGGAGGATGCCGTCCTCCAGCGTGTAGACGCTGTCGCAGAACTCGGCCATCTTGGGGTCGTGCGTGACCATGACCATGGACACGCCGCCCGAATGGCAGAGCGCGCGGAAATTGTCCATGATGAGGCGGCTCGTCTTGGCGTCCAGCGCGCCCGTGGGCTCGTCCGCGAGCAGGATGCGCGGATTGTTGACCATGGCGCGCGCAATGGCCACGCGCTGCTGCTCGCCGCCGGAAAGGCGGTTGCTGCGGTAATGCACGCGGGCGGAAAGGCGCACCAGTTCCAGCGCGCGGATGACGCGCTCCCAGCGTTCCTGCGGAGGTACCTTTTCATAGATGAGCGGAAATTCCACGTTCTCGAACACCGTGGAATGCTCGAAAAGGTTGCTCGACTGCATGACAAAGCCCAGGTTCCCGCGGCGGAAGGCGGCCGTCTGCTCGCGGTTGAGCTTGAGAACGTCAGTGCCGAGGATGGTGAGCGAGCCGGCGTCTGGCGCGTGGAGCATGCCGAGGATGTGGAGCATGGTGGACTTGCCGCAGCCCGAGGGCCCCATGATGGCGACAAGTTCCCCGGCCTCCACCTCGATGTTCACGCCGCGCAGCACGGGCGCGAAGCCCGCGTAGCACTTGTACAGATCCTTGGCGACAATGACTGGTGCCATGCTTCACCTTTTCATTCAAAGCGCAGGGCCGAGACCACGTCCATGCGGCTGGCCTGGAGGGCCGGGTAGAGGCCGCCCGCCACGCCGATGAGCGCGGAAAAGAGGATGCTGCCGATGCTGCTGGCGAGGAGCAGCGGGTAGGAAATACCCGTGCCGAGCGCCCACGAGCCCAGCCGGACGATGAGGACGCCGAGCAGGATGCCGAGAACGCCGCCGGCCAGCGACTTGCACAGGGCTTCCGCGAGGAACTGGGCGAGGATGTCCGTGTCCGCGCCGCCCATGGCCTTTTTCAGGCCCACCTCGCGCGTGCGGGCGCGTACGGCCGCGAAGGTGCCGTACCAGATGCCGAAGCCGCCGAGCATGAGCGAGGCCACGATGCCGAGCCAGAGCAGGACTTCCACCCACATGAAGGTGGTCTGGATGCGGGCCAACTGCTCGTCCTGGGTGCGCACGACCATGTGGGGCGCGGACTGGTGTTCGCGCACCACCTCGGGGATGAGCCTGACGAGCGGCGCCACGTCCTCCCAGCCGATGGCCCGCACAAAGAGGCGGTCCACCCGGCCGCTGCTCCAGTTGCGGTCGATCATGACGGTATAGGGCAGAAAGCCGCCCCGGCCCCAGCTCCCCAGCATGACGCCGCTCACCACGCCCACCACCTCGAACACGTCCTGCCCGAGGATGAGGAGCTTGCCCACGGCTTCATCCGGCTCGGCATAGAGCAACTGCGCGGCCTCGCGGCCCAGCATGGCCACGCGGCGGCGGTGTTCGATGTCTTCGGTGTCAAAGAGGCGCCCGGCCACGAGGGTCAGGGAATAAACATCGGCGAAATACTGGTCGATGCCGATGAAATCCATGGGCAACTTGCGTTCGCCCGAGGTACTCAGGTCAAAGACGCGGCCGCCGCGCAGGTTGCAGCTCACCACGCCCACGCCCGGGAGCCGGCTCAGGGCCTCCACCGTTTCGGGGTAAAATTCGCGCAGGGGCTGGCCGGGATAGGAGGCGTCATCCATATAGACCTGGATGACGTTGACGCCGCCCATGAGGACCATGTCCTGGCCGACCTTGTAACGGATCTCGCGGCCCAGCACCGCCAGGACGATGAACGCCGTGATGCCCAGGGCGATGGAGAAGATCACCCCGAAGCCGCGTTGGCGCACGACCTGCCGGAGGCTGACGCGAAAGAGGTCTGACATCGCCATCATGGGAAAACTCCGCCTCCTCCTGCGCGGGCCGGCAACGGGCGGCGCGGGCCGCCGCGGGCTGCCGCCCCGGACGTGTCAATGTACGGCCTCGGCCGGCGGCTGTCAAAACGGGGCGCCCCGTGGGCGTCAGCCACGCCGCCGCATGCCGAGGAGGACGCCCCCCCGGCCCACGAGATAGACCATGTGCCGCCAGGTGATGGTGCGCGCCGGGATGCTCGCCGCATAGACCCAGGCGAAAAGCCCCACGGCGCAAAAAAACGCGGTGAGCCAGCGCCCGAGCGGCACGCGCACGGGCACAAGCCGCCGCCAGCCCGAGAGCGTGCCCGCC
>JAAUYX010000091.1 GCA_014804905.1 Desulfovibrio sp.
CGTGACCCCGCTNTCCCTTGGCATCGAGACCATGGGCGGCGTGTTCACCAAGCTCATCGACCGCAACACCACCATCCCGACCCGCAAGAGCCAGGTGTTCACCACGGCGGCCGACAACCAGCCCTCCGTGTCCATCCATGTGCTTCAGGGCGAGCGGCCCATGGCCGCGGACAACATGACCCTGGCCCGCTTCGACCTCACCGGCATTCCGCCGGCCCCGCGCGGCGTGCCGCAGATCGAGGTCTCCTTCGACATCGACGCCAACGGCATCGTGAACGTCTCNGCCAAGGACATGGGCACGGGCAAGGAGCAGTCCATCAAGATCACCGCTTCTTCCGGCCTCTCCGAGGACGACATNCAGCGCCTGGTGCGCGAGGCCGAGGCCCACGCCAGCGANGACAAGAAGAAGCAGGAGCTCATCGAGGCCCGNAACCATGCCGACAGCCTGATNTANGGCACCGAGAAGTCCCTCGCCGACCTCGGCGACAAGGCCGACGCNTCGGTCAAGGGCGACATCGAGACCCGCATCGCCGACCTGCGCAAGCTCATGGAAGGCGAGGACGCCGCGGCCATCAAGCACGCGGCCGACGAGCTCGCCAAGGCTTCGCACAAGCTCGCCGAGCAGCTCTACCAGCAGCAGGCCCAGCAGGCGGGCGCNCAGCCCGGTCCTGACGCCGGCGCGGCCGGTGGCGCTGCGGGCGCCCACGACGGCGGCAACGACGACGTGGTGGATGCGGACTTNACCGAAGTGAAGAAGTAGAGNCATCANCCTGCACATCCTTGCGGGCAGCCCTTCGGGGTTGCCCGCTTTTGTTTTAACTCCTTTCCACTTTCTTTTTCCGATTGCNGACCGGGGCGCCNGNCTTACCCGGCAGTCCCGAAAAATGCGGCAGCNCAGGGNAAAGGCCCGGNGCNGNGATNCCCNNCGNCANCNGAAAAAGCAGCCNCAGGNCGNCCCGGCAGGCGCACTTCCGGCAACTTGCCACGGCGCGGCCGCTGTACTACAGTGCCCTGTGCCCATATGTCCCTTTGTCCACAAGGAATCGCCATGCCCGCCTGCGCCATGACATCCCTTTTTTCGCGGCTGCGCCTGCGCCGCACCGGGCCTTGCGCCCGCGCGCTGCTCTGCCTCCTCACCTTTGTCCTCTGCGGCTGCCAGTTCCCCTTCGGCAAGCGCGCGGTGGCGCCCGAGCCCGTGGTCGCGCCCGAGCCCGCCTGCGTGGTGCTGGCCCTCCCCGCTTCCGGCCCCTATGCGGCCATCGCCGCCAAGATCAGGCGCGGCGCGACCACCGCACAGCAGGAGCTTACCAAGGCCGGGGGCACCCTGCGGCTGGAAAACATCAATACCGAGGCGCCGGACTGGCTCACGACGCTGGCGGCGCTTCCCGCCTCCTGCGCTGTGGTGGGCGGGCCCCTGCGCGACGCGGCCTATGAGCAGGCCCAGAAGGCCGGGGCGCTGGAGCAGCGGGCCTTTTTCTCCTTTGTGCCCAATCTCAAGTCCGGGGACGAAGGCGCCCGCGCCTGGCGCTTCTTCCCGAGCCCGCAGGACCAGATCGACGCGNTGGTGGCCTTTGCCACGGATGAGCTCGGCATCAGCTCCTACGGGGCCTTTCACCCCGGCGACGCCTATGCCGCGCGNATGACGGGCCTTTTGGCGCAAAGCCTCGGCAAGCGCCATATCCCGCTGCGNCAGGCCTCCTACAATACNGCNGACCCNACNTCNTGGAGCGACGCGGCCCAGCCGCTCATCAATCCCGTCCTTGCCGAAGGCAGCTCAACNCCCGTGCCGCAGACGGAATTCGAGGCNCTTTTCCTGCCCGATTCCTGGAAGAATATCGACATGGTGANCCAGAGCCTGCTCTACAACGGCGAGGACCGCCTTGTCCTTCTGGGCACGACCCTTTGGGAGCAGGGCCTTTCCGGCAGGCAGGTGCCGCGCGCGGAAAACTTCGCCCTCGCCGTCTTCCCGGCCGCGTGGAACGCCCAGCACGCGCCCGGCGCCCTCAAGGCCCAGGGCAATGATTTCTGGACGGCNCTGGGCTATGATTTCGTGAATTTTGCCGCGGCCCTCGCCCTNGATNCGCGNCTNACCACGCCGCAAATCACGGCCCGTGCCCAGCGCGCGGCCTCNACGGTGCGCGGCATGGCCCCCCTGAGCTACGATGACGCGGGNGTGGCCCACCAGAAGCTCTATCTTTTCCAGGTNTCGCCTTCNGGCATGAAGCCGCTGGACGTGGCGCAGTTCCGCGACACNCGCGCCGCAGTGCTCGAGCGGGCGGCGCTCAGGATGCAGGGCCTCCCCAGCGTGGATGCCGAAGGCAACCCGCTGGTGCCGGGCGCGCCCGGAGCCCCTGCCCTGCCTGCCGCNGCCACGGGCGGGGCACTCCCCGCCGCGACACCCGCATCTGCGCCCGCGGGCACGCCGGGGCCGCTGGACACCACCCCCCGCCCATCCTACAAGCTGCGCCTGCCCGGCAGCCGCTGAGCCAGAGAGGATAGCATGACACAGGAACAACCCAGGCCCGTCAGTCTTGAGGAAGTGCGGCATATGGCCGCGCTTTCGCGCCTTGTCGTTACCGAGGAGGAAGAACGCCTCTTCGCGCGCCAGTTCGGGGACATTCTCGCCCACATGGCCCTGCTCTCAAAGGTGGATACGGAAGGCGTGGAACCGCTTTACAGCCCCCTCGCCCATGCGGCGGCCACGCGCCCCGACGAGGCCGCCAACCTGCGCACGCGCAAGGAGGTGCTCGCCAATGCGCCGGAGACGGACGGCGAGTATTTCATCGTGCCCCGCATCGTATAGGCGGAATTTTCCCCTTTTTTCCTCTTCAGCACATCCATGCCCCGGAATCTTGCCATGCCAGGTGACATCTGTTCTCTCACGCTTGCCGAGGTGGCCTTGGCCCTGCAAAAGCGGGAGCTTTCCCCCCTTGAAGTGACCCGCGCCTGCCTTGACCGTATCGAGGCCACGGAACCGGCCATAGAAGCCCTGCTCCATGTGGACGCCGAGGGCGCGCTCGCCCGTGCGGCGGAACTGGACGCCGCCGGCCCCCGGCCGGAGCTCCCCCTCTGGGGCGTGCCCGTGACCGTCAAGGACGCGCTTTCCACCAGGGGCATCCCCACCACGGCGGCCTCGCGCATCCTCGAAAACTTCGTGCCCTTCTATGACGCCTTTGTGGTCGCCCGCCTGCGCGAAGCCGGGGCCGTGCTGCTCGGCAAGGCCAACATGGACGAATTCGCCATGGGCTCGGCCACGGAAAATTCCGCCTTCCAGGTCACCCGCAACCCGTGGAACACGGTCCGCGTGCCCGGTGGCTCCTCCGGCGGCTCGGCCGCCTCCGTGGCCGCGGGCCAGTGCTTCGCCTCGCTCGGTTCGGACACGGGCGGCTCCATCCGCCAGCCCGCGGCGTTCTGCGGCTGCGTGGGCCTCAAGCCCACCTATGGGCGCGTATCGCGCTACGGCCTTTTCGCCTTCGCCTCCTCCCTGGACCAGGTGGGGCCGCTCACGCGCACCGTGGAGGACTGCGCGCGTGTGCTCACGGTCATTGCCGGGCATGACCCGCGCGACACCACTTCTGAGCCGCGACCCGACGAGGATTTCACGGCGCCCGTGCGCAACGCGGGCGAAAGCCTCGCGGGCGTGCGCCTGGGCGTCCCCCGGGACTTTTTCGGCGAGGGCGTGGCCGACGAGGTGCGCACTGCCTGCGAGGGCGCCATCCAGCGGGCGCGCGAGCTCGGGGCCGAGCTTGTGGACGTGGAGCTGCCGCCCACGGACATCGCCAGCGCCACCTACTATATTATCGCCATGGCCGAGGCCAGCTCCAACCTCGCCCGCTATGACGGCGTGCGCTACGGTCGCCGCGCGCCGGATGTGCACACGCTCGATGAGCTCTATGTGGAGTCGCGAAGCCAAGGCTTCGGCGAGGAGGTCAAGCGCCGCATCATGCTNGGCTCCTATGTGCTTTCCTCGGGCTATTATGACGCCTATTTCCGCAAGGCCGCGCAAACGCGCCGCCTCATCCGCGACGCATGGTGCGCCGCGCTCGAGGGTTGCGACGCCATCTGCACACCCGTCGCCCCGGTGACGGCNTGGCCGCTCGGGAGCCATGCGGCGTCCCCGCTCCAGGCCTACCTCATGGACGCCTACACCATCCCGGTCAACCTGGCCGGGCTGCCCGGCCTTTCCCTGCCCGCGGGCCTCGGCGCCGAGAGCGGGATGCCCGTGGGCCTTCAGCTTATCGGCAAGGCCTTTGACGAGGCGACCNTCCTGCGTGTCGGGCATGTGCTGGAACATGCGCTCCCGGGCATCGGCTCGCCTGAGGGCCTGAGGGGCTCTTCCTGAGCGGGCTTTCTCCCTCTCGGCATTCCCGTCCACAAGAAAGGCCCCCTTCCGGGGGCTTTTTTGTGNAGCATCAGGACCGCGGCAAGCCGCCNCGGCGTTTATTTCTTGTGCAGCATGATGTCGAGGATGACCTTGTCCGTCTCGCGCATTCCCGTGGAGCCGAGGCGNCCGAGATTGGCGATGCAGGCCTCGATGTCCTCGGAGACGATGCCCTCGTTGCCGGGCACGGCCGAGCCCTCCAGGGCCAGCATGGCCGCCTGGATACCGGCGCCCACGGCAGAGGCCACCTTGAGCGCGCAGGAGCTCTTGGCGCCGTCGCAAATCATGCCCGCCACATTGCCCACCATGTTGCGCACGGTCATTTCCATTTCGCGCAGGCCGCCNCCNANNANNAGGGTGATGCCGCAGGCGGCCGCCGTTCCNGCCACCATNGCCCCGCAATGGGCGGAGAGNCGCCCGAGGTGGTGCTTGATGTGNATGGCCGTGAGGTGGCTCATGATGAGCGCCCGTGCCANGTCCTCGTCGCTCTTTTCCAGCCGGATGGCGCAGGCAACCACGGGCATGGTGCAGGTGATGCCCTGGTTGCCNCTGCCGGAATNGCTCATCNCGGGCNTNATCACGCCCGCCATGCGCGCGTCGGCGGCCGCCGCCGTGAGCTTGACGGCGAAGGTGGGCATGTCGTCGGCAAGGATGTGACGGCGCACCTGAGCGTCCATGTTCTTGCCCACGGCAAGGCCGTANTGGCGCGAAAGCCCTTCCTCGGCNACGGTGCGGTTCATCTGCGCGGCTTCGAGGATAAAGGCGATATTCTCCAGCGGCGTGGTCGTGGCAAANTCATGGATGGCGGCGAGNCTCAGCGGCCACTCGTCCGGCGCNNCNTCNCCTTCCGNGGCAGCGGNANCGCCNCCGGAAAAGACGAGCTCGTCGTCACGCCAGACATTGGTGATATTGGCGTGGGAATCGCGCAGCTCCGCCGTGCCCGTGTGGCCGCCGCCGTGCGCGACCACCTTGCAATAGAGCAAAAGCTCGTTGTCCGCCGGAAGGTGCAAATCCACCTTGCCCTCCGCCAGCAGTGCCTTGGCCCTGGCCGCCTGCTCGGGCGCAAGATCGCGCAGGCATTCCAGGCCGAGCTCGCTCCTGCCGCCGAGGGCCCCGGCGGCAGCGGCGATACCCAGGCCCATTTCGCCCGTGCCCGGAACCATGACACCCATGCCGTTCTTGAGCAGGTTGGCGCTCACGGCCACGTCGAGCCGCTCGGGCGTGGTGCCCAGGGCCTCGGCGGCGCGGGCCGCCGTCAGAGCCACGGCGATGGGCTCTGTGCAGCCGAGCGCGGGAACGACCTCGCGGTGGAGCAGTTCGAGAAAGGCGCCCTTGTCGCTCATGCGTCCGCTCCGCCGCTGTGCTGCAAGGGCCCGAGCTGCCCGTGACGGTTAAAGACACCGTCGAGGATAAGGGTCAGCGCGCCGTCTCCCGTGACATTGCAGGCCGTGCCGAAGCTGTCCTGCAGGGCGAAGATGGCGATAAGCAGCGCGACCCCCGTCTGGTCGAAGCCGAGCACGCCCGTCACGATGCCGAGCGAGGCCACNACNGTGCCGCCCGGCACGCCGGGCGCGCCCACGGCGAAGATACCGAGAAGGATGCAGAAGAGNATCATNNTGCCCACGGAAGGCAGGGTCCCGTAAAGGATGAGGCTGATGGTCATCACGAAGAAGGTCTCGGTGAGCACCGAGCCGCAAAGGTGCACCGTGGCCCCCAGCGGNACCATGAATTCCACCATGGTNCGACTGAGCACNGGCGANCGNTGCGCGCACTCNAGCGCCACGGGCAGNGTGGCCGCGCTGGACATGGTNCCCACGGCCGTGAGGTAGGCCGGGGCNTAGNAGCGGAACACCTGNGCCGGGTTGCGCCCGGAGACGATGCCGCCGATGCCGTAGAGCACGCCGAGCCAGNCGAACTGGCCGATGATGACGAGCACCACCATGGTCACGAAGATGGGCAAATGCCGCGAAAGCGAGCCCTCATAGGCGAGCCCCATNAAGGAAAGNCCCACGAAGAAGGGCAGNATGGGGATGAGCACATGCAGNACGAGCCAGCTGATGACCTTTTCAAATTCGTCGAAGAGCGCCGTCAGGGTCTTGGCGTGCGTCCAGGCGATGCCGAGCCCGAGGAAGAGCGCGGTGATGAGCGCGCTCATGACGCTGAAGAGCGGCGGGATGTCGAGCCTGAAGACCATTTCCGGCAGCTTGCGCAGCGANTCNGCCTCGGTNGCGATGGAAAGGTGCGGNATGACCACATAGCCGGANANCATGGAAAAGAGCGCNGCGCCCAGCGAGGAGGCATAGGCCAGCGCCACGGCCGCCACGAGAATCTTGCTCGCGTTGCTGCCGAGGCGCACGATGGCCGGGGTGATGAAGCCCACGATGACGAGCGGCACGAGGAAGAAGATGATNTGCCCGAGGATGTGGCGCACCGACACCACCACGTCCATGATGGGCTCGTTGACCACAAAGCCGAGCANCGCGCCGATGACAAGGCCCGCAAGCAGTTTGATGATGAGCGAAAGGTCTCCGATCTTTGCCATGGTCAACCTCCTCATGGCTNGCTCTTGCCCGGCGCCAGTGCCCCCATTGCNGCGCATCCGGGTCGCCCCGNCACTATAGGCGGGAGCGNGCTTGCGCGCAAGGAGGCGCGNCCNGAATTTTCCGCCNCCGGGGCCCTATTCGAGGATATAGCGCATGGGATTGACGGGCACGCCGTTGAGCCGCACNTCGTAATGCAGGTGCGGGCCCGTGGTGCGCCCGGTCATGCCGATATGCCCGAGCACCTCGCCGCGGCGCACCCATTGCCCCGGCTTCACCGTGGCGCGTTGCAGGTGGGCGTACTTGGTGACGATGCCGCCGCCGTGGTCGATTTCCACGCTGTTGCCATAGGCCCCGTCACGCCCNGCCATGATGACCGTGCCTTCCGCCGGGGCCACCACGGGCGTGCCCATGCGGTTGCTGATGTCGAGCCCCTTGTGGAACTGGCCGCCCCTCCCGAAGGGCGAGGTGCGCCCGCCGAAACTGGAGGACACAAAGCCCGTCACCGGCCAGATGGAGGGCATGGACGCGAGGATGTTGCGGTTTTCGCGCANGGCGCGNANNANGTCCTGCTGGCGCACTTCCTCGAGGCGCGTGGCCTCGGANAGCTGGCCCAGAAAGTCCTGCATCTTGCGGGCGGCCAGCTCCTGCCGGTGCANGGGNAGATAGGTGCGNGAAAAATCNCCNGGNCCGTCGCCCACTTCGGNNGGGNCNTTTTCNATGTTCATCATGAGCCNNAGCTTGGAGTCGAAGCGCTGGATGCGCAANAGGTCGCGGCTNACNGCGGTGATGCGCTCGGCGAGACTCACGGTCTGGCGGCGCTGCTCCTCGGCNACGCGCCGTGCTGCGGCAAGGTCCTCCTCAAGGTGGCGCGCTTCAAGCCATTCCTTCCACAGCCAGACATTGCAGGCCGCCACCGCGGCGACCAGNAGNCAGGCGGCGATACCAAGCCAGCCGCGCAGATGGAGGTTGCGGCTGCCGCTGCGGCCCTCCTTGAAGATGACGATATGGTACTTGCCAAAAAGCATNGGGGGCCAGTCTAGGAGGCCCCCGCCCCGCTGTCAATGAGCGCCCGGTCGGCGCGGCGAGCCGTGCGGATGCTGACAGAGNGGNCNCCCGCGTGTATGCTNNCGGGGCATTTTTCACTNNAGACNGGAGGGACANNATGACGCNTGAAANNCCCGAANCCNGGNGGCGNGGATGACGCCGCCANGGCNGCNCTCGCCGCGTANCTGCCGGAATTTTACGCCGCNGTGGGCGAATTTCCCGACCTCNATGTGGAACCGGGCCTTTCGGACGCGGACATCGCCGCGCTGGAAACGCGGCTGGACTTCCGCCTTTCCGAAGGCCTCAAGAAGCTGCTCAGAGAGTGCGCCACCATCTCCATGAACGGCCTTTCCGTGCGCGCGGCGCACTTCGGGCCCATCGTCATGCCGAGTTCCGAGGCGCTCATCATCGGCGAGCTCTACCTGCACAATCCCGGCGACCGCCTGCTCATGCTCCCGAACGACGAGACCGTCTACTACCTCGAGCAGCGCAACGGGGCTATCACCAAGCTCGCGGATTCGCTGGAGAACTTCTTCAATCAGACTCTTCCTCGGCATCTGTACGGCTAGGCTGCGCTTCGTCCGCTCCCGCATGGCGCCCAAGCTGCCAGCGGGTGAGGCCGCGCAGGATGGAGCGTCGCGCCTCGGGGATGTCGGCGGCGAGCTGACGCAGGCTCGCCTCCATGCTGCTTCGCGCCGTGTGCCCGGCCGAAGGGCAGGCGTTTTCCCATACGGGGAGCCCCCACTGCCGGGCCGCCGCCCGCACATGCTTCTTTTCCACCAGGAGGAGCGGGCGCACGAGCGTTAGGCCGCCGCGGAAAAAGCTCTCGCGCATGGCGAGCCCGTCCACCCGGCCATTGCGGCAGAGATTGAGGAAGAAGGTGGTCACGAGGTCGTCGGCCGTGTGCCCCAGCGCGAGATGGGTGAGGCGGTACTGGCGGCAGAGGTCGAAGAGGCGCTTGCGCCTGAGCCATGCGCAGCGGAAACAGGCCGAGCGCTTGCGGTTGCGCTCCGAATGGGCCTCGGGGCCATGGTCCGTGAGCTCCACATGGCCGGGGATGCCCTCGGCGGCCAGCCACGGGGCGAGCGCCCCATGGGCCGCGGGCTCGAAGCCCGGATTGCAGTGCAAGGCCATGATTTCAAAGGGAAAGGGCACGATGCCCTGGCGAATCTTCAGCGTCTTCAGGAGCACAAAACTGTCCACCCCGCCGGACACGGCAACACCGATGCGGCAGCCGGGACGCAGCATGGCGGCCTTCTGCATGGCGAGGCCCGTGGCCTTGACGCAGACCTCCTGCGCGTATGAGCGTTTTTCGCGTGCCATAAGCCTCCCGGGCTGCCCGCACGGCCGCGCCCGGCAGCTCCGGCACAGCGCTTGACGGTGTGGCCGCCCTCGTCTAAAGTAGCGCGTTTCAGCCGGGGCAAGCCCGGCTGCCGCCCCTTTACAACAACCGGGGCGGCATTATTTTTCCGGCGTGACCCCGCCGCAAACGGAGGCAGCATGGCCCGCATCACCGTTGAAGATTGCCAGGAGCGCGTGGACAACCGTTTCCTGCTTGTGCAGATGGCCATCAAGCGCGTGCGCCAGTATCGCGAGGGCTACGAGCCCCTGCTGGAATCGCGCAACAAGGAAGTGGTCACCGCACTGCGAGAAATCGCGGCCGGCAAGATACTTCCCGACGACAAGTCGCTCTATACGCCGCTTCCGACAGATGGGGAAGCGCCCGTCGCCACTCCCGCCGACGAGGCCACTTCCACTTCCGGGAACTGACAGCCCGGATGACGGCGCGCGCCGGTGTCGCGCGGCCGCACAAGGACTGTACGCCAGATCATGACAGTACGCGACTATTACGAGGTGCTCAGCGTTTCGCGCAGCGCCGGGACCGAGGAAATCAGGCGCGCCTACCGCAAGCTCGCCATGCGCTACCACCCGGACAGGAATCCGGGCGACGCCGAGGCCGAGCTCAAGTTCCGCGAGGCCGCCGAAGCCTATGAGGTGCTCCGCGACCCGGACAAACGCGCCCGCTATGACCGTTTCGGCCATGCGGGCGTGCAGGGCAGCGCCGGCGGCGGCTTCGGCAGCGCGGAAGACATCTTCGCCCACTTCAGCGACATTTTCGGCGACCTTTTCGGTTTCGCCGGGGGAGCTCGCGGCTCCCGCGCCGAAGCGGGCGCCGATTTGCGCTACAATCTCACCATCAGCTTTACCCAGGCGGCCCACGGCGACGAGATCAGCCTCTCCGTGCCGCACCATATCGAGTGTCCCGACTGCCAGGGCAGCGGTGCGGCCCCCGGCACCCAGCCCGAGACCTGCCCCCAGTGCCACGGCACGGGCCAGGTGCGCCGCAACCAGGGCTTTTTCCAGCTCGCCATGCCCTGCCAGGCCTGCCACGGCACGGGCCGCATCATCCGGAAGCCCTGCCCGCGCTGCAAGGGCGAAGGTCGCGTGGAGGACGAGCACGAGATTCGGGTGCGCATCCCGGCGGGGGTGGACACGGGTACGCGCCTCAGAGTGCGCGGCGAAGGCGAGGCGGGCGTTCACGGCGGCCCTCCCGGCGACCTCTATGTGGTGCTCACCGTGGAGCAGGATTCCCGCTGGGAACGCCACGGTCAGGACCTCGTCTATACCCAGGAAGTGAGCTTCGTGCAGGCGGCCCTCGGCTGCCGCGTGGAAGTGCCGGGCATCGACGGGCCACTGGGCATGGAAATCCCCAAAGGGGTGCAGTCCGGGGCTTTGCTCAGGCTCGCGGGCCAGGGGATGCCCTGGCCGGGGCGCAAGCAGCGCGGAGATTTGCTCATCTCCGTCAAGGTGGTCACGCCCACGCGCATCAGCGCGCGCCAGGAAGAGCTTTTGCGCGAATTTGAGCGCGTCGGCGAGGAAAGCGCCTTTGACAAGGTCAAGAACGCCGCCAAGAAAATCGGCAAGGTCATGGGCCTCGACTGAGCGGCTCCAAGCGGCCTGCGGAGAGTTATGAAACCGGCGTCGCATCTCTGGATGTGGCGCCGCTTTGCTTTTCTCAGAGCGCGTGCAGCCCGTGCAAGGCCGCGAGTACATCCTCCACGGGCAAATGCTGGAGGGCGGGCTCGGCGTCGCGGGGATATTCAAAGCCCAGGTCGAGATAGGCGAAACGGCCGGCCCGCGGCAACAGGCTCACGCAGCGCGGCCCCACCGGGCCCCAGCGCCTGGGGTCGGTGGCCCCGTGCAGCCCCACCGTGGGCGCTCCGGCAAGGGCGGCGAGGTGCATGACTCCCGTATTCACGGACACCACGGCGTCGGCCCGCGAAAGCAGCCACGCCAGTTCCGGCAGGCTGGTGCGTCCGGCGAGGGAGTGGAGATGCGGCGCGCCGGGCAGATGCTCCCGCAGAAAGGCCGCGTTGCGCGGGGCGTCGGCCGCGCTCCCCGTGAGCCAGACGCTGAAGCCAGCCCCCGTGAGCTCGCGCGCAAGCCGGGCCCAGTGGGCCGCAGGCCATTCCTTGAGCCCGCTCTTGTAGCCGGCGGGCCACATGTGAAGGAAAGCATGGCGCCGCCCATCCGCCAGCGCCCGCGTGAGCTGAGGCGATAATGCGGGCTCCGCTGCCGGCAGGCGCAAGGCGGGCGCGCCGCAAAGCCCGGGCCAGAGCGCGCGGCCGAGGGCGAGAAAATTTTCCGTTTCATGCAGGTCCGGGCTGTGCGCGACCGTGCGGTCATAGCCCAGAGCCCGCGCCTGCCCCTTCGTGGCAAAGCCCACGGTGAGGCCGGCGCCCGAGAGATTGCTGACAATGGCCCCGAGGCGCGCCCATTGCGTGCTGTCGATGAGCAGGTCATAGCGGCGCGCGCGCACATGGCGCAGCATAGTCGGGACATGGCGCACGCCGAAGGCGGTGACGGCGTCCGCGTGGGGGATGAGCGGCGCGGCCCCGGCATTGCCGGAGGAGACCACGAGCTCCAGCTCGGCCTCGGGAAGCCTGCGGCGCAGCCCTTCAAGCAGGCCGGAAAGCAGGAGCAGGTCGCCGATGGCCCCCAGGCAGATGATGCCCACGCGCCGGGCATCGGCGGGGTCCGCGCTGCGCCGCGGCCGCTCCAGCATCCGCCCGCCTGCGGCCAGGGCCGCCAGCGGGATGCCCGCATACCTGTCCAGCCAGCGGTGGAGGCGGTTGCCCCTTTCGGCTGCCATCAATACGCGCCGTAGCCCGTCAACACAACGGGAATGGTCCGCCCGAGAATCCAGATGTCCATCCAGATGGACCAGTTGTTGATATAGTAATGGTCAAAGGCCACGCGCTCGGCATAGGTCGTGTTGTTGCGGCCCGAAATCTGCCAGAGCCCGGTGAGGCCGGGGCGCACCCGGCAATACTCGTCAAAGACCGCGCCGTATTTTTTCACTTCCGCGACCACAATGGGGCGCGGCCCCACAAGGCTCATGTCGCCCATGACCACGTTGAGGAGCTGGGGCAACTCGTCAAGGCTCGTCTTGCGCAGGAAGCGGCCCATGCGGGTGATGCGCGGGTCCTCCCTGAGCTTGTGGTCGCGCTCCCATTCCTCCTTGAGCACCGCGTCTCCGGCAAGCCACTCCTTGAGTTTTGCGTCCGCGTCCGACACCATGGTGCGGAATTTATAGACGCGCAAGAGGCGCCCCTCCCGCCCGATGCGCATTTGCCGATAGATAGGCGCGCCGGGACTGTCCAGCCGGATGAGCAGCGCCAGCAGGAGCCCCAGGGGCACGACCACGGGCAGAAGCAGGATGCAGAACAGGATGTCGATGGCGCGTTTGATGGCGAGGCGCCGCCAGTCATGGAGATTCTGGGTGAGCAGAAAGACCGTGACCCCGCTGAGCTCGCAGGGGGTGAGCCAGTAGCGGCGGAAGCCCGCCTCCAGCGCGGGAACCACGATGACCTTGGCGAAATGGCGGCTCGCCTCGGTCACATAGTCCACGGACCCGCGCTCGTTGACCCGCGGCAGGAGCAGGGCCACGGCGCCGGGCCAGCGGCGCGCCGCCCCGGCCAGTTGCAGGGCCGCGTGTTCCGCATCATTGGAAAGGTCGAGCATGGTCACGGGCCGCAAGCCATGCTGCGGATGCCGCCGCAAATAATGCCAGAGGCGTTTGGCCGCCGGGCCCTTGTCAAGAATGATGAGCGGGCTGCTCCACCAGGGGAGCCGCGCAAACAGCCTGATGCACAAAAGGCGCAACAGCGGCAGCGTGACGAGGCTGATGGCCCAGCCGCCGCAGATGACGAGCCTGGAATAGAGGTCGCCCGTTTGCGAAAGAAAGAGGACCAGGAGTATGACCGCATAGATCAGGGTAACGAGGAGAAAGACCGCCTTCATCTGCCTGTCCGGCGGCAGGCTGAGGCTGCGGTAGAGGCCCAGGGAGGTGCCGAGGAGCGGAGCCACGAGCAGGAAAGGAAAAACCCAGTGATAGAGGTCCGGGTCCACGCCGCCAAAGGCCGCGCGCACCAGCAGCAGCGCGAACATGGTGCCGAGCAGCGCCGCAAGGTCGGACAGGGCGAGCACGGCCGAGCGCATGGGCAGGCCCACACGTTGCATGAAAACGGGAAGCTGGCTGATGCGGCGCATGGCTGCCCTTGGCAATGACGTTGCGTGGCCGCGCGCGTGACCCGGCATGACCGGCAGGCGGCAGCTCAACCCGGCAGGGGAGCCCCGGCCGGACGATGTCGCGAATGACCAGCCGTACTATAGCAAAGCTCCCGCTGAGCGCAAGCCCGGGGCGCCGTCGGGCAACCACAGCCTATAGGGGCTTGAGTATCCCCAAGCCTCAACAAGGGGCATCAAGACAGGGCGCGGTGCGCCTGCCAGTACCTCTTTGCCAAGGGTTTTTTCAGACCCAGCGCCATCGCTGCCAGCCTGCGCAAAGGCAACGGGATTTTCATAGCGAGCGGCAGGACGCGGTTCAATCTGTCAAGAACGGGATGCGAGAAATGCTGCGGCATCTTTTCCGCCAGGGCATTGACCTCCTGCAATACAGACGGATCATACTGCGCCCACTCCATCAGGAGGAAGAAAAGGGCGCGTTTTTTGCGTGGGCCCGGTAGATGAAAGGAAGTTGCCATCAAGAGCAATGAGACCACGCTCTTTTGTGGATATTTGCGCAAGAGGTGCCGAATCAGTCCAACACCCTGCGTAAACGGCAGCTCCTGAAGGGTATTGGCAAGCCACATATCCGCGTAACGTGCGATGTTATTCGGTGTGTCGGCGATATGGAAGGGCATGAGGGCTCGCCGGAGGAACAGCAGCCAGATTTTTGGCGACACCTCACCCGGCTGGATTTGCATGACGGAATTCAGCCAATAGTCAACGTAGGCCAGCTCATATGGGCTTTTTTTTGTCAGCTTGGCCATAAGCCTCAGCTTGTCCGCCAATGTCGATAAGGGCGTATCGCCTTTTTCCATCCTGAGCCACGCCGGATCATCGTCATCCTCAAGAATACGCTTGATCATGCCAGCCAGAAGAGAGAAATTCCGCCCAAGGGTCGGCATCTCTCTCGCCTGCTTCTCAGCCAGGCTTTGTGTCCAAGCTTTGACATCCCTTTCCATTTCCTCGAGGAGAGGGACGAATTGCGAGGGGTTGCCGATGATCCAGCCCCATTCATCGCGCACAGGTTCGGTTTTCTCAGGCGTATGGATCAATCGAACGGCTGGCTTTTTTACCGTCATGCAGAAGTTGATAAAACCATCTGAATAATCGGTAACAAAATAATCCGCGCGGGCAAGCCAAAATTTATTGTCATCATCTTCATCCAGAAAAAAACGTCCGCTTGGCGCAAATCTGGCTTTGAGCCGCTCGCCCACGGGATGATGCCGCTCACTGGCCATCAGCCGAAAAACAGCTATGCCGTTGGGGGACCAGGCGAAATAATTTGAAACCATCCCCCCCCACATTTCTACATAGGAATCCACATCGATTTTTTGAAGGTCAATGGCGAAGCCCACATGGGTCGGGTAGACTAAAAGAATCGGCGCCGTGGTCCTCGCGGAACTTTTCTGCCGTTCTTCAAGGATTAGGTCAATTTTTGGATGCCCAGCCACCAACTGTGTAAAAGAGGGTTGTCGGTGGATTTTGCTCGCATTGGGAAAGAAGCTGTAATCAAAAGAGCGCAGGTATGCTTTATCACTAACAAAGTAATCATAAAAAAAGTTCCAGCAGTTGGGGTTTGGTACACCCGCATGGTGCGGCATCCCAACAAGCTTTGCTCCGATATGGCGGGCATTGTTGGGACAACTTAGCCAGTAGTCGTTCGTCACAAGGACTTCAACGAAATTTAACAGACGAAAAAATTTGGCGTCATCGAGCTGGTAAATATGCTGATTACCTTGAGAGAGAGAGAGAGAGAGAGAGAGGAGGGCTCAGGTATGAGCTTCTCCAGCAGGGGCTTGGCGCTTTCATTGAAAAAGAAAACAACGGGAACGCCCAGATTGAGGAGCTCCTCGCGTAAGCGCCAGAGCACATCCACATTTTGGCGCGGCAAGCGCGTAGCCCACATTCCCACTACCATTTCAGGATATTGGGGCCACAGCGCAGCGCATTTGGTAGCGCTGTCAAGGACCGGAAAGACGGGAGTGGCAGGCATGTATGTTCCCTAGGCGGTTAAAATTGTTGGACCTTCAGCGCATCGCAGACAAGGTCCTCAGGTGTTAGCCCAATGCGCTTGAATCACCAGCGCGCTCCATCACGAGTGCACTTTGCAAGCTGAGATGTGCGCTGTGGGAAAACCTAATTACTTCAAGCATTACCCGTAATCATGCAATTCCCGCTGTGCATATATTGACGCCCGGCAACTCCCGTGTAGCGGCGCTCATGAAAGCGCGCGATGCGCTTGCCAGTATCTTTTTGCCAGGGGTTTCTTCAGCCCCAAAATGCAGGCGGCAAACCTGCGCAAAGAGATCGGGACTTTCATGGCAAGGGGGAGCAAGCGATTGAGCTTGTCGAGCACGGGCCGGGAAAAATGCTGCGGCATCGTTTCTGCAAAGGCATTGACTTTTAAAAGCGATTGCTGATCAAAGTGGGGCATTTCCATTAATAGAAAAAAAAGTACCCTCTTTTTATGCGGGCCAGAAACCATGGGACTACATATAGTCATAAGGAGGGTATTCATAATTTTTTGCGGATATTTATTTATAAGATACCTGAGCAAGCCTATAAATTGTTTTAATGGTAGACTTGCCAGTGTCTGCTCCATCCATAAATCTATAAATTTAGAAATTGAGGCCGGGGTGTCATCATGAGATTTTAGCTGGTATATGTCTTCGAACGAATCCCGATTACATTCGGCGAGGAGAGCACGTCGCAAAACGAGAAGCCATACTTTAGGATTTATTGACCTTGTTGGTGAATCGAGCACGATATTTTGATACCTATATAAATGGCCGAGTGAATATGAGGGGTCTTTCGTAACCTTCGATACAAGTTTCAACATATCCCCGGAAGTCTCACAGCGTGTATGACCTTTCTCTTTTTTGGGCCATGCGGAATCATCGTCGTTATTAAAAATCCTTTTAACCATATCAGCAAGAAGGACAAAATTTTTACCAAGAGTGGGCATCTCGCTTTTTTGCTTCCTCTCCAGTAATGCTGTCCAGTATGTTTCCTCAGCGTCCATTTTTTCTAAACAGGGAATAAACTGATTGGGCCGGCTGATGGTCCACCCCCACTCGTCGCGTCGGGCGGGTATTGCATCCTCGGTGTATACCATACGAATCGCGGGTTTTTTTGCAGTCATACAAAAATTGATAAATCCTTTTGAATAATCTGTGATAAAATAGGTTGCGCGGGACAACCAAAATTTATTGTCAATTTGATCATCGATAAATAGGCGCCCATCCTCGGAAAAGAGAGACTTGATATGTTCTATAACGGGGTGAGAACGATTATAGTGGGGAGGGCTGAGGATAACTATTCCGGAAGGACACCATTTTAAAAAATCTCCTATTATCTCACTCCAAATTTTCTCATAGAGAGACGAATTAATTAATTGCAAATTTATATGCTTATCTATATCACAAGGATAAATGAGAAGGAGAGGTTGAGAGAGATGAGACTTACCCTTTAAGCGTTCCTCCATAATCAAATCAATTTTGGGATGACCAGCAATAAGCTGCGTAAAATAAGAATTTTTATGTATTTTATTATTATCAGGAAATGGACTATAATCAAAATCACTCATCCTTCCACTATCGCTCACAACATAATCATAATAAAAATTTCCGATATCAGGATTCGCTAGTTTTGCGTGGTGTGGGAGTGACACCAGTTTCGCGTCAGTATAGCGAGCTTGCCGCCAATCGAGACAGTAATCGTTGGATACAAGTACATCTATGAAATTCAGAAAGAGAAAATATTTGTGATCATCAAGCTGATAAATATGTTGGTTGCACCCGATTGAGCCATCGGTCGCAATGACCTTCTCCAACATGGGGAGGGCACTTTTTCTAAAAAAGAAGACGACAGGGACTTCCCGTGAGAGCAACTCCTGGCGAAGCCGCCAGAGCACATCCGCATTCTGGTGCGGAAAACCCGTCGCCCACATTCCCACGACTTTTTCGGGATACTTGGGCCAGAGAGCAGCACATTTGGCGGGGCTGTCGAGTACCGGCAGGTCGGGGACTATGAACATGTGGGTCTCCTAATACTGTTAGGCTGGTGGTAACAACTTCAACGAGTTATGAAAAGTGTCTTCGGATGTGAGCATAATGCGCTGCAGCAAACCAGCACACCGCCACATAATGTACCGCTTGCGCGATGGCAACGCGGGAAAACGTCATTATGAACTGTACCACACGCAAGCAAGCCGATTCACGGGGAGGCACATCCACATCCGGCAACTCCTCTGGCATTTGCGCTCATGAAAGCGAGCGATGCGCATGCCAGTATTTTTTTGCCAAAGGTTTCTTCAGCCCGAGAAGGGCGCCGGTGAATCTGCGCAATGCAAGCGGTACCTTCATGACCGCTGGCAAAAAGCGATTGATTTTGCCAAGGACAGGGCGCGAAAAATACTGTGGCATCCTTTCCGCAAGCTCGTTGACCTTACGGATCGCTTGCAGGTCGGCGTGCGGCATTTCCATTAATAGGAAGAAGAGGGCCCGCTTTTTGTGATGCCCGGAAATACGGTTGGAGGTTATCGTTATCAGCAAAGATTTTGTGGTCTGGTGTGCGTAGTGACGCATAAGATGACGCAGAAGCCCTACAGTTTGTTTAAATGGTAGCATTTTAATTACATTATCTAACCATTGACTTAGAAACCTGGCAAGATAATCAGGAGATTCCGTTTTATATAATTGAAAATATGCATTGAAAGATTCTCGTTCACAATCAGCTAAAAGTGCATATCTTAAGCAGAGTAGCCATATTCTTGGATCCTCTCGGACACCTGTAAATTTGCGTATCGTCATAACCCAATCATTTATATAGTGCAGATAATTTGGAGTCATTCGAATCAATTTAGGCATTTGCTTCAGCATATCCCGTTCATTCTGGCAGAGGGTATGACCCTTATCCATCCTGAGCCATTCTGGATCATCGTCATTATTGAAAATACGTTTAATCATACCGGCAAGCAGGACAAAATTTCGTCCAAGAGTTGGCATTTCACGTTCCTGCTTTTCACGCAAAGCTTCGGTCCAGTATTGTGCCTCCTTGTTCATTTCTTCCAAAAGGGGGATAAGCTGCTCAGGCCTGCTGATAGTCCAGCCCCATTCATCCCGTTTGGGTTCTTCTGTCTCTTTCTTCCATATCATCTGTATAGCCGGCCTTTTGGCTGTCAGGCAAAAATTGACTAAGCCCCCTGAATAATCAGTAATAAAATAACTGGCACGGGATATCCAAAACTTATTATCATCTTCCGTGTCAAGAAAAAAACGTCCATTATCCATAAATTTATTAGCAATCCGTTCCGCAAGTACCTCATTTCTACTTAAAATAGGCGGTCGATAAACAACAATACCGGATTTACTCCAGTTAAGATAGGCTGAAATAATGTTGCTCCATATATCTACATACGCTTCCTGGCTGATATTTTGAAACCTCATACTCATATCAAGATAATTAGGGTACAGTAAAAGAACAGGTGGAGCAGGGAAGCATGTATTTTTCGCCCGCTCCTCTACAATCAAATCAATTTTGGAGTGGCCGGCTGCAAGTAACGTAAAATGAGGGTTCCTATGTATTTTAATACTATCGGGTATACCACTGTAATCAAAATCTGATAGAGTTGGAATATCACTGGCAAAATAATCATAATAGTAGTTCGCCCCATAGGGTGTTGGATTTTTTGCATGATGGTGGAGACCTACCAACTTCGCATTAATATGCCGTGACTCCTCCAGCCCCACACAATAGTCATTTGTCACCAATACTTCTACAAAATTCAACAAGCGAAACAATTTGGCATCATCGAGTTGATAAATATTATTTTCACTATGAGAGTGAGAATGTATGTGAGAAGATGTAGATGATGTGCCACCTGCTATGACCCTGCTCAGCATAGTTCTGGCGCTTTCCTTAAAAAAGAAAACAACTGGAATATCCAGTTTGAGCAGTTCCTCGCGAAGACGCCAAAGCACATCAACATTCTGACGCGGGCTCCCCGTCGCCCACATTCCTACAACCTTTTGAGGATATTTGGGCCAGAGGGCGACGCATTTGGCTGCGCTGTCGAGTAACGGGAAATCGGGCAAAGAGGTCATGCCGTCTCCTCGCGCTGGCGCACGGTTCCAAGAGTAGACTTTTCATAAAATGCTCAATAACATATGTCAACGCAAGCGGACTGTCAATGTGCGTGGGACGGGTATCAGAGGTGGCGCAACATACAAAAACTCTATGACTTTCTTGCTCTCCCCGGATAATTATTTGGGCAGGCTCCGCCAAGCAATTCCCCTTGCCGAAAGTCATTATCCTGCGCGATGTTTGCAAACCTTCCAGCTCTATGCTAGACTAACACACTTCCTGCGGCCGTGATGCAGGTGTCCGCTTCACCCGCATTCTGAGAAAATCACGCTTGGGGCAGGATATGACATTGTCGCGAACTTCCCTATTGTTACCACTATCCTCCCCCCTGAGCTGGATGCCCGGACCGCAGTGAGCGCCCAAAACTTCTGTTTTTCATCCAAAGCCGACACCCTTGCCGCACTCTCCCGTTGGCCGGACCTGCATATCCCTGCGGTGTTCGCCTTCACCGTTGCGCAGTGGCGCGCCGATACAGGCGGGATGCAGGATGGTGCCATGGCAGCACTTGCGCCTAACGGTCTCTTGCGCGTGGCTGTGCGCTCTTCCTGCCGCCACGAGGATTCGGCCGAGACCTCCGGGGCAGGGGCTTTCCTGTCCGTACTGGATGTGCCGCTGGAGGACGCGACGGCCTTTTCTGTAGCTGTGAACAGGGTCATCGCCTCCTATGGCGACGCCGCCCCTGATGACCAGGTGCTCGTTCAGCCCATGATTCGGGAGGCCGCCGTCACCGGCGTCATCATGACCCGCGCCCTCGCCGACGGCGCGCCTTGGTATGTCATCAATTATGACGATGAATCGGGCCAGACCGACACCGTGACCGGCGGCACCCATGTAGGCAAGACGGTCTATGTCTATCGGGAGGCACAGGAGGAGGATTTCGACTCGCCCCGCCTCGCCGCCTTCGTGGCGTTGGCGCGCCGTCTGGAGGCCCTTTGCGGCACGGACGCGCTTGACATCGAGTTCTGCCTCGACAAGGAGAATATCCTCCACCTCTTGCAGGTGCGACCCATCTGCGCGGTTGCCCGGTGGCCCGACTCCATTCCCGCGGCGCGCATCGGCCGTGTGGCCGACTTCGTGGCCGCGCGCACGGGGCCGTGTCCCGGCCTTTTCGGGCAGCGTTCCATCCTCGGCGTCATGCCGGACTGGAACCCGGCGGAAATGATCGGCATCCTGCCCAGGCCGCTGGCCGCTTCCCTCTACCGCAATCTCATCACGAGCCGCGTCTGGTCCAAGGCGCGGGAGCGCATGGGTTACCGCGCGCTGCCGCCCACGGAGCTCATGCCGCTCATCTTCGGGCGCCCTTACATCGACGTGCGCGCGAGCTTCAATTCCTTCCTGCCCGCCGGGCTGGACGCGGCCACCTGCGAGATTCTCGTGGACGCATGGCTGGAGCGGCTGGAGGCCAATCCCCAGTTCCATGACAAGATCGAGTTCGAGGTCGCCCAGACCGCCCTTGACTTCAGCTTTGACGCCACGCTCGACGCTCGCTATCCCGGCCTGCTCACGCCACGCCGCCGGGAGGATTTTCGCTGCGCCCTCACCCGGCTCACCGCCTCCTGCCTTGACCTTTCCCCTTCTGGAACGCTGGCTGGCGCGCTGGAGGCCGTGGCAGAGCTGCACCGCCGCCAGGCTGCCCGCCCCCTGGTGACGTCTGACGACCCCGGACGGCTTGAGGACCTCGCTTCGCTCCTGGACGAGTGTCGCAAGTACGGCACACTGCCTTTCTCCATCCTCGCGCGACACGCCTTCATCGCCGAAAGCCTGCTACGCTCGGCGGTGACGGCCGGGGCGCTCGCGTCGGAACGTGTACAGGCTTTCAAGGGCAGCATTCGCACCATCTCGGGCGAGCTTTCCGGGGAATTTCAGGAGGTCTGCGAGGGCACGCGCGACGCGACTTCCTTTCTGCGCAAGTACGGGCATCTCAGGCCCGGAAGCTACGACATCCTTTCCCCCCGTTACCTCGACAGGCCCGACATCTTCGGGGAGCGTGCCCGCGCCCCCCGGCCCGAGCCGGGCGCGCCCTTTGCGCTCACCCAGGCCGAGCGCCGCGGCCTCGAAGCCCTGCTGCACGGGGCAGGCCTTCCCGGCAGCCCGGAAGAATTGATGGAATATGCGCGCCGGGCCATCGCGGGCCGTGAACACGCCAAGTTCATCTTCAGCCGCAATCTTTCGGACGTACTCGAAATTATAGCCTTTTTTGCCGAAAAGGCTGGCCTTGACCGCGAGGCCGCATCCTTCCTCGAGATACAGTCCCTGCTTGACTGGACCACCAGTGCCCAGCCCGAAACCGCACATGAGCATTTCAGCCGCCTTGTGGCGGCCAACCGCGAACTTTTGGCCCGCGCCTCCGGCCTCAAGCTCGGCTACCTCATCCGCTCGGTGCGCGATGTCTATGTGGCGCCGCAGCATCGTGCAGCGCCCAATTTCGTGGGCAGCGGCGAAGCGCTGGCCCCGGTGGCGCGCCTCTTTGCGGGCAGCCCCTGCGATGTGGACCTTGCGGGCAAGATCGTCTGCATCGAAAACGCGGACCCCGGCTTTGACTGGATTTTCACCCGCAATATTGCGGGCCTCGTGACGCGCTTCGGGGGCGCCAATTCGCACATGGCCATCCGCTGCGCGGAATATGGGTTGCCTGCCGCCATTGGCGCCGGGGAACGGCTCTTCGACATGGCGCAGGCTGCGGAGACGCTTTACCTCAAGCCTGCGGCGGCCATTCTGGAGGCGCGCTGATGCTCGGCATCACCATGCGCGTCATGCGCCATGCCTATCCCGGCGGCGACGTGGAGGAGCGCGACGCCCTCGCGCGCGACTGGCCCCGCTTCCTCGGCAGGGTCTTTCCGCGTGAAGCCCTGCTCTATCTCCCCAACATCGGCGCGAAAATTACGGTATTTGCCGCCGGGCCGGACCTCGGCGCCCTCATCTTTTCCGGCGGTGAGGACTGGGGCCTCGTGCCCGCCCGCGACGCCACTGAGGCGGCGCTCTTCGCCCGGGCGCTGGAGACAGGCCTTCCCGTTTTCGGAGTCTGCCGGGGCGCGCAGGTCATCAACAGGCTCATGGGCGGGCGCCTTGCGGATTGCACGGGACACGTGGCCACGCGGCATCCGCTTCACCTCACGCGGCCCGTGGCCGGAAGCGCGCGCCACGAGGTAAATTCCTTCCATGCCGGTGCCATCCGGGCCGACGGGCTTGCGCCGGGCCTTACGGCCTTTGCCGTGGCCCCGGACGGCACGGTGGAAGGCTTCTTCGGCGCGAGGGGGCGCATCATCGGCGTCATGTGGCATCCCGAGCGGGAAAAGGAGGCCGCCCCCCTGGACATGGCGCTCCTGCGCGCATGGCTGGCGGGTGAAGCGCGGGCGCTGTTGCAGGCAGGAGTGAATGACCATGAATGACACGGCAACGGCGGCCGTCATCCTTGCCGCCGGGCGCGGCTCGCGGATGCTCGGGCTCACGGCCGAGCGGCCCAAGTGCCTTGTGGAGCTGGCCGGCCGACCGCTCCTTCACTGGCAGCTTGGCGCGCTGCGCGCAGCGGGTATCGGGCGCATCCTCGTCGTGCGCGGCTATGCCGCACAGTGCCTTGAGGGAGACTTCGCCACGGTGGAAAACCCGCGCTGGGCCGAAACCAACATGGTTTCCTCCCTGCTTTGCGCGGGCGGCTTCGCGCACAAGTTCTTTGCCTCGGGCGGTGAGCGCCTGGTCGTTTCGTATTCCGACATCGTCTATCATCCCGAGCATGTGTGCCGTCTGCTGGCCGCCTCGGGGGACATAGCCATCACGTACGACACGGAATGGGAAGCACTGTGGCTGCTTCGCTTCGAAGATGTGCTCTCGGATGCGGAAACCTTCCGCCAGGAGGACGGCCTTTTGCGGGAAATCGGCGGCAGGCCGACATCGCTGGCGCAGATCCACGGACAATACATGGGCCTTTTGTGCTTCAGCAAGGCCGGCTGGGAGACGCTTGAGGCCGTGTGCGCCGGCCTCGGCCCGCAGGCCGTGGACAAACTGGACATGACAAGCCTTTTGCGCCTTCTGCTGGCGCAAGGGGCGGAAATCGAGGCCGTCCCCGTGGCGGGGCGCTGGTGCGAGGCCGACAGCGGCACGGACCTCAAAAACTATGAAGCGGCGCTCGCCAGCGGGCATTGGTCCCACGACTGGCGCGAGGACGCATAAGGAAAGAGCCATGAAACACGGTGACTTTACGAGCCTTGCGGCCAACTACGCCCAATACAGGCCCGGCTATTCGCCTTTTGTGCTGGATGCCTTCTGCGGGCTTGCCCGTGACGCCGGGGGCAAAACATGCGCCGATGTGGGCGCGGGCACGGGCATTTGCGCGCGCCTGCTGGCGGAGCGCGGCCTGCGCGTCATCGCCGTGGAGCCCAATGACGCCATGCGCGAAGAAGGGGAAAAAGCCAACGGCACGCTTGACATCAGCTGGCGCAAGGGCAGCGCCGAGCACACGGGGCTTGAAACGGCGTCCGTGGACATGGTCTGCATGGCATCGTCCTTCCATTGGCCGGATTTCGACCTCGCCGTGCGCGAGTTCCACCGCATCCTGCGACCGGGCGGCCTGTTCATGGCCCTGTGGAATACGCGCCGCTATGAGTCCAACCCGTTGCTGGTGGAAATCGAAAATCATCTTCACACGCTGGTGCCGGAGCTCAGGCGTGTCTCCTCCGGGCGCTCGGAATTCTGCGCCACGCTGACGGAACGCCTGGGGGAACGGAAGGAATTTGTGGATGTGCTCTATCTTGAGGGGCGGCATACGGAAAACCAGAGCCCGGAGCGCTATATCGGCCTGTGGGAATCCGTCAACGATGTGCGCGTGCAGGCGGGCGAGGAGCTCTTCCGGAGCTTTATCGACTATATCCGCGAACGGACAGCAGATGTGCCCGTCATCGAGGCCGAATACCTGACCCGCGCCTGGATTGCCCGGCGCAAGGACTGACATGGAGCCATCCTGCCAAATGAGCCCGCACACGGGCCGCGTGTTCTGGATTACCGGGCTTTCCGGCGCCGGCAAGACCACGCTGGCAAAGGCGCTCCAAAAGGCGCTTCCGGGCTCGCTCCTGCTGGACGGCGACGAACTGCGCGAGGCCCTGGGCTCGGAGAGCCGTGGCTTCGATGCGGAAAGCCGCCGCCAGCTGGCCCTGAGCTATGCGCGCCTGGCGGGCCTTTTGGCGCGGCAGGGTGCCACGGTCATCGTGGCCACCATCTCGCTCTTTCACGAGCTCCACGCCTGGAACCGGGCCAACCTGCCCGGCTATGTGGAAATATTTCTGGACGTCCCGGAGGAACTGCGCCGCAGGCGCGACCCCAAGGGCCTCTATGCCGCCAATGTGCGGCATATGGCCGGAAGCGAGGTCAAGGCCGAGCTGCCGCTGGACCCGCACCTTCGCCTCTGCGGCAATGAGAGCCTGGAAGCGGCGCTGGCCCGTGTGCTGGAGCTGGCGCCCCCGCCCGGCGCGCGCCCCTAGCTTCGCGTCGCACCCGCGTCCCGGCTTGCCAAGGCCGCCCCACTCTGCCACTATATTCGCATATGGTTGTCCATGCCGCCCCTCGCGCGGCGCGAGGCAGCCCCCTGATTTCTCAACGGAGCGGCATGGCGGTGCGACTCTCTCCCCTTTTCGGCGGGACAATGGTGGTTGCCGGCACGGCCATCGGCGCGGGTATGCTCGGTCTGCCCATGATTTCCGCGGGCATGTGGTACTCGTGGTCCATGGTGGTGCTTTTCGGCTCCTGGTTCTGCATGTACCGCTCAAGCCAGGCCCTGCTGGAGGTCAACCTGCACTTTCAGCCGGGCGACAGTTTCCACACCCTTGTGCGCGAGCTGCTCGGCCCCGCCTGGAACGCCGTCAACGGCCTGTCCGTGGCCTTCGTGCTCTATATCCTCGTTTATGCCTATGTGAGCGGCGGCGGCTCCGTGGTGCAGCACGCGCTCACCCCCGTGCTTGGCAGCGAGCCCCCGCGCCTCTTCACGAGCCTTATCTTTTCGCTTTTGCTCGCCGCATGCATCTGGTGGAGCTCCCGCGCGGTGGACAGGTTCTCCATCGTCCTCATGGGCGGCATGGTGTTCGCGTTGCTCTTTTCCATGAGCGGCATGTTCCGGCACTTGCGCCTCGACGTGCTGCTGGATGCGGGCTCGGGCGGCGGCGAGGCCATCTTCATCTGGGGCGCGCTCTCCATCTATCTCACCTCGTTCTGCTTCCATGCGTCGGTGCCGAGCCTCGTCAAGTATCTCGGCAAGGACGGCCGCGGCATCAACACCTGCCTGCGCTACGGGACCATCATCGCGCTGGCCTGCTATTTCGCGTGGATTACGGCCTCGGACGGGGTCATCCCGCGCGAGGGCTTCAAGGCGGTCATCGAGCAGGGGGGCAATGTGGGGGACCTTCTGGCCGCGGCCGGGCACAATCTCGGCAGCCCCCTGGTGCTTCGCCTGCTGGAGGCCTTTTCGTTGCTCGCCGTGGCCACCTCCTTCCTGGGGGCCGGGCTCGGCCTCTTTGACTACATGGCGGACCTCTGCAGCTTTGACGACAGCCGCCTCGGACGCACCAAGACCCTGCTCGTGACCTTTGTGCCGCCCATGGCCTGCGGCCTCATATGGCCGGACGGCTTTCTCGCGGCTATCGGCTGGGCGGGCCTCGCGGCCTCGGTGTGGTCAGTCATCGTGCCCGCCCTGCTCCTCCGGGCCTGCCGCCGCCGCTTCAGTCCCGGCGGCTACACGGCCCCCGGCGGCGCGCTATTGCCGCCGCTGCTTTTGTGTTACGGCATCCTTGTGGCGGTGTGCCACACGCTTTTTGTTTTCCGGCTCCTGCCCATGTACGAATAAGGGACGGAAAAAACGCGCACCACGGAGACAGCATGGACCGCCGGGCACGACCGCACATGACATCCGCGCCGGAGGCGAGGCAGCGCCCCGCGGATGTGGCCACGGCCCGCTTTGTGCTGGCGGCGCAGCTGCGCCTGCTTGAGCGCGCGCTGGCCGCGTGGCCGAGGCGCGACGCGGCGCTTCTGGACGTCAACTGCGGTTCCGGCGTGTTCCTGCCCTTTCTTTGGGCCTGCGGCTTTGAGGTGGACGGTGTGGAGGCGGAACCGGCCGCGCGCGGCCGGGCGCAAAGCCGCTGCCCCACGGCCACCGTCATGGCCGGGAGCGACGATGCCCTGCCCGTGGAGGACGACGCCTATGACTGGGTGCTCCTTCATCTTGAGGAACCCCGCCGCCTCGCCGCGTCCCTTGCCGAGGCCCGGCGCGTGGCTCGCCGCGGCTTTGCTGTCACTTTCTGGAACCGGCATTCGCTGGCCGGGCTATGCGGCCGCCTTGCACGGGCGCCCCTGCCCGGCAACGCCACAAGCTGGTGGGAGGTGGCACGGGCCCTGCGCCGCATGGAGAACGCCCCCGCGCGGGGGCAGATCGCCAGCCTGAGCGCCCTGGCCGGCCCTCCCCGCACCTGGCGCGCGGCGAGCCCGCTTTCCCGCTGCAATCGCTGGCTCATGGCGCTGCCTCTGGGGGCATGGGGCGTGTTCCGCTGTTCGCTCGGGCCCGCTGGCGGCGTCACGCCGCTGGCCCTGCGCCTGGGCGACCGCTTCGGCCGCCGCATGGATGAGCGTCTTTCCGCGCCGGAGCCCGTGCTGGAATGCGGGCGCAAACCGCTCACCTCCTGCCTCTCCGGCAGGGGGGACGAAGGAGGGGCTTCCTGATGCCCGCAGTTCTTTCCGGCCTCGGGGCCAAGGCCCGCGCGCACATGCTCGTCACCGCCCTCGTCGTGCTGGTGCTTTTGGCAGGCCTTGCCGCGGGCGGCTATTTCGGCTGGCGCACCTGGCAATTCCGCCAGACCAGCGAATACGCCACGGAGCAGCTCAAGGCGGCGCTCTCACCGCCCAATACGGAAGAGCTCGCCAAGCGCGTGGACTTTCGCGCCCTGTTTGCCGAGCTTTCGCACGCCGTGGCCCGGACCTTTCCCTTTTACAAGGCAGGACCGGACCAGGAACATGTGCTGAGCCAGCAGTTGCAGACCGCGCTTCTGCGCCGCCTGCGCGAGAAGGACGCCGGGCCCGCCAAGGGCGAGGAGCCGGACGCCGCGGCGAAGCTGCGGCAGCCGCTGGTGCTCTTTCCGCCGGATTTCCTCGCCCAGCTCCCGGCCGGGCTCACGCTGGTGGAGACCCAGGGCGACAGCGCCCGCATCAGGACGGAAATCACGCATCCGCAGCTCGAGGTGGTGTTTCCGCTGGAATTTGAGATGCGGCGCGGGCCCGACGGCTGGACGGTGCGCCACCTGACCAATGCGGACGAGGTGGCGGGGCTCCTGCGCAACGCCCTTTTGGCGCGGCAAAAGGCCACGGTGGACGTGGTCCTGAACANGAACGAGGCCACGCTCAAGCGNATGGAGAGCATCCTGCCCATCCAGAGCTGCGAGGCCGAGGCGGGGCTGCTCTCCGACGGGAACACCCTGCTGCTGATGGTGCTCATGCGCGGGCAGAACCAGGGGGGCATCCAGGTGAACAACATGGACCTGGACACCACCATCNNCGGGNNCCACGGCGACGCCCGTGCTGACGCGGCACCTCAACGCGGCGGAGCCCGTTTATCCCGGCGCGGCCTTCAGCCANCGCTGGAGCATCGAGCTCGACGCCCAAAGCCCGGAGGGACAGGCCGTGCTCGGCGGGCTACCGCTCACNTGCCGCCCGGTCTGGCGCAGTATGGGCCTTTCCAGCGCCGAGGTGCTCCATGTGGCCGAGGCCACGGACCTTGCGCAAAAGTGCGAGCTGCCGGGGCATGACCACCCTGTAGGCTTTTGCAAGCTGCCGATTTTCCAGCAATAGCTGTTTGCCGGGGCCGGAGGCTCCGAGGCCAAAAATGGCTTTTCTCCCGCCCCTGTCTGTGGCATACTCCCCGTGCGCCGCGCCCTTTCGGAGCGGCCAAACCGAAGGAGCCGCCAATGCCGGGCCGCAGCCGTTCCATCCATCTTTCGCTCCATATCCACAAAACGCCCGAAGCCATGGCGGAGCGCGCCGCCCACATCTTCGCCGCCGCCTGCGAGGAGGCCGTGGCCGAGCGCGGCGTCTTTCGNATCGCGCTTTCCGGCGGGCAGACGCCNGTGCCGCTTTTCCGNCTGCTCGCCAAGAGCGACTGGGCGGACCGCCTGCCCTGGGACAAGATGGTCTTTTTCTGGGTTGACGAGCGCTGCGTGGGCCCGGACCATCCCGAAAGCAACTACGGCATGGCCCGGCGCGAGCTCCTCAGCCATGTGCCGGCCACCCACTTTTACCGGATGCGCGGCGAGGCNGACCCGGTGGAGGCNGCCNNCCGCTACGAGGCGCAGATTCGCGAGGATTTCGGCCTTGCGCCGGGGGCGCTGCCGCGCTTTGACTTCATCCTTCTCGGCATGGGCGAGGACGGGCACACGGCTTCCATCTTCCCCGGTTCACCGCTTTTGGGCGTGAAAAAGCCGGAGGAAAAGGGGCGCCTCGTGGCCGATGTCTATGTGCCGGAGCGCAAGGCCGACCGCATCACCCTGACGCTCCCGGTCATCAACAACGCGCGCTGCTGCATGTTCCTCGTGGCCGGGGCGGAAAAGCACGCGGCGCTCGCCGACGCGCTCAACCTGCTCACCGAGCCCGTGCTCCCGGCCCAGCGGGTGCGCCCGGCCGTGGGCGACCTTATCTGGATTGTGGACGAGGCGGCCGCCCGCGGGCGCTGAAGCGCGAAGCACGGGCACGAGGCACAGGCCCTTTTTTTAGCGCAGTTCACACGTCATGACCGCCAACGCAGCTCTTGAGGCCCGCCTGGACGCCGTTTTGGCCCGCCTGCCCGGGGGAGTGTGCGCCGCCGATGACTGGCGGCTGCTCTATGCCAATGCCGGGCTGCGCNAGCTTTTGGGCGTGAGCGCGGCNGAGCCGCTGCGCGCGGCTGACGCGAAGCAGGCGGGCGATACGGCCGGNAGCGCGCTCTCCCGCTGGTTCGCCCAGGGCGCGCTGGAGGGCTTCGGTCCCCATGACGCCGAGGGCGGCAGCACCCCCGGCGAGGGACGGCTGCTCTTCCGGCACGGCGCGGGCCAGACCTATCTGCTCCACTGGTGGGACCTCCCGGCCGGGGAGGCGCTTCCCGCAGAAAAGGGCGGTCCNGAAGAAGCGGANGGCGCGGCGGGCACCAGCCTGCGTTGCTTCACCGTGCAGGAGCTGCCGCCGGGGGGTCTTGCCGAAGCGGCCAGCCACTCCCTGCGCGAGCTCGACAGCGTGCTGGAATTCATCCACGACGGCATCTGGGTCATCGACGGCCAGGGCGTNACCCGGCGCATCAACCGAGCCATGGAGCGCATCGCGGGCATCCGCGCCTGCGAGGTTGTGGGCCGCCATGTGAGCGAGCCCCTGCGCGAGGGCCGCTTCAAGACCTGCGTCACNCTGCGCGCGCTGGAAACGCGGCATACGGTGACGCTTTTCGACGATTATTCCAACGGCAAGCGCTGCCTCAATACCAGCACGCCCATTTTTGACGCGGACGGCAAGGTGTGGCGCGTCATCGCCGCCATCCGCGACATCACCGAACTCGAGAACCTCCAGACCAAGCTCTCCAACCTCGAGGTGGAGGCGCTGGCCTACCGCCTGCGCGCACAGGGCCTCGAGGGCCAGACGGCAAGCGGCCTCCTCGGCCAGAGCCTGCTCGTGCAGCGCGTGCGCCAGGACATCGCCAAGGCCGCCCAGTCCGAGGCCATGACGCTGATTCTGGGCGAGACGGGCACGGGCAAGTCGCTGGCGGCCAAGCTCATCCACGACATGAGCGCCCGCGCGGAGAAACCCTTTGTGGCGGTGAATTGCGGAGCCATTCCGCCCGCGCTCATGGAATCGGAGATTTTCGGCTACGAGGGCGGCGCCTTCACCGGGGCCGCGCGCGGCGGCAAGCGGGGCATGCTGGAGCTGGCGCAGGGGGGCACCCTGCTCCTCGACGAGGTGGGCGAGCTCTCGCTACCCATGCAGGCCAAGCTGCTGCATGTGCTGGACGGCCAGCCCATCTACCGGGTGGGCGGCACGCAGCCCATCACAGCCGACGCGCGCATCATCGCCGCCACCAACAAGCCGCTTGACCGCATGGTGGCCGAGGGCCGCTTCCGCGAGGACCTCTTTTACCGCCTGCGCGTGCTCTGCGTGGAAATGCCGCCCCTGCGCGAACGGCGGGACGACATCCTCCTCCTCGCGTGGCACTTTTTGCGCAAGATCGGCCAGGAGACCGGGGCCACCAAGCGCCTCGACCCGCGCACCGAGCAAATCTTCCTCGCCTATGGCTGGCCGGGCAATGTGCGCGAGCTGCAAAGCGTCATCCAGTCCCTGCTCACGCTCTGCGAGCGGCAGAACATCCTCCCCGGCGATCTCCCCTCCTACATGCGCGAGGCGGCGGAGGAACTGCCCGAGCCCGCGGTGCCCCGCGAATCCCTCACATCGGCGGTGGAGCGCCTCGAGCGGGACATGCTCTCCGCGGCGCTGGCCGAAACGGGGAGCACCTACAAGGCCGCTCGCCGCCTCGGCATCAGCCAGTCCTCGGTGGTGCGCAAGGCGAGGAAATACGGGCTGCACACTTCGGGCGTGCCGGGCTGGACGGAACGCATCGCCGCCCCGGACAGGGAGAACTGAGCATGGTTGAAGCGCTCACCGTGGGCCAGATCGTGGGCCTTGCCATCAAGCTCTACGCGCTCATGACGCCGCCCGCGGTCCTCAGCGCCTTCATCACGCACATGCGCGGCGCGAGCAAGCGCGAGAAATACCTCGTGGCGGGCAAGGCCGCCCTTGCCATCTTCATCATGGGCGAGATACTGCTGGTCTTTGGCTCGCATTTGTTCGGGCTTTTCGGCTTCACGCTGGACGCCTTCCGTATCGGCGTAGGCCTGTTGCTCTTCCTCACGGCCATCTCGCTCATGAACGACGACGACACCGCCCCGCCCGTGCGCCGCGGCGCAGACATCAGCGTGGTGCCGCTGGCCATCCCGCTGGGCATGGGGCCCTCGGCCATCGGCACGGTGATGGTGCTGGGCGCGCAGGCCACGGGGCCGCACGACATTCTTGTGGACAGTTTCTGCCTGCTTCTCGCTTCCATCTGGATGGCGGCCCTCCTCTGCCTGGCCGACCCGGTGCAGCGGCTCATCGGCCGCACGGGCATAGCGGTGATGGCGAAACTGACGGCGCTTTTGCTCTCGGCCATCGCGGCCCAGGTGATCTTCACGGGTATCAAGGGCTTTTTGCACCACTGAGGCCGCAGGGGAAACATACGGATTTTCACGGGCACGGGATTGAAGAATATTGCAGCCTGGGCCCGAAGAAGCCTGAAAACCTGTTCCTGACAGAGAATTTCGGCAGCAGTCACGCAGCACAGCTACCAAAAGTACATAAAGCCAAAGGAAAGACAGCGGCATGGACGGCCTCATCGGCGACGTGGTGGGAACCAGCATCAAGCTCTATGCGCTCATGACGCCGCCCGCGGTGCTCAGCGCCTTTCTCGGCCACACGCGGGACTATGACCCGCGCAAGAAGCACCTGACGGCCCTCAAGACCTCCACGGCCATCTTCGTCATCGGCGTGGTGCTCTATCTTTTCGGCTCCAGCCTGTTCGAGCTCTTCGGCTTCACGCTGGACGCCTTCCGCATCGGCTCCGGCGTGTTGCTCATGCTCACGGCCGTGGCACTCATGCGCGACGACGGCGAGACCGACCATGGCCGCACCGAGGGCGACATCAGCGTGGTGCCGCTGGCTATCCCGCTGGGCATGGGGCCCGCCTCCATCGGCGCGGTCATGGTCATGGGGGCTTCGGCCCGAAGCTCGCACGAGCTTACCCTGGGCGTATTTTCCCTGCTTCTGGCGGCCTTCGGCATGTTCCTGCTCCTGCGCATGGCGACCCTGCTCGGCCGCGTGCTGCACGCCACGGGCATTGCGGTGCTCGCCAAGCTCACGGGCCTGCTTCTGGCCGCCATCGCGGCCCAGGTGATCTTTACCGGAGTGCGCGGCTTTCTCGGCTAAACGCAAGGAGCCTTCATGAGCCAGGACCACCAGGAACGCCGGGATCACAATCCCCAGGACAGCGGTCTCAGGCTGGTGCTCGTCAACGGCTTCATCCTCCTGCTCACGCTGGCCTTTTTCGTCTTTCTCATCCACACCACCATGCATGTGGCCGAGGAATACAAGGCGAGCACCGACGCCATGGAGAACTATATCGCCTGGGAGAACTCGGGCCAGCGGGTGCGCCGCGGCTCCGACTACCTCACCGAGCAGGTGCGCCTTTTCGTGCAAACCCTCGACAAGAACTACGCGGACCGCTACTTCGAGGAAATCAACTCCACCAAGAGCCGGGAAAAGGCGCTGGAAAAGCTCGCCGGGGAGCATGTGCGCGCGGGCGACCACAACTGCATCCATACCGGGCTCGACCTTTCCAACGCCCTCACCTTCCGGGAAATCTACGCCATCCGTCTGGCCGCCGAGGGCGCGCACCTCGACCTTGCCGAATTTCCCGCGCAGGTGCGCGAGGCGCGCCTCAACGCTGAGGACCGCTACCTCTCGCCCGCGGACAAGGTGCGCCACGCGCGGGAACTGGTCTATGACCGCAAGTACCGCGAGGCCAAGCAGGAAATCTTCAATGCTGTGGCGCACTTCCTCGACGATGTGCTGGCCCGGGCGCGCGAGTCGCAGGAAAAAAGCACGGCCGAGCTCGGTATGGTGCTCTCGCGGCAGCGCCTCGCCCTGGTGGGACTGGGGCTGCTCGGCGTCCTGACTTTTGCTGCGGGCATCATCCTCGTCATCAGGCCGCTCAGGCTCTTCGACCGCTGCATCCGCGAGGGCAGGCCGCTGGCCCCGGCCGGGGCGCGCGAGTTCCGCGAGCTCGCCGGGACCTATAATGAAATGTTCGCCCTCAAGGAGCAGCAGGACATGATGCTGCGGCACAAGGCCGAGCACGACCCGCTCACGGACCTGCTCAACAGGAGCGCCTTCGACGGCCTGCGCAATCTCCTGAACGGCGAGGAGCATCCCGTGGGCCTCATCCTCATCGACGTGGACCGCTTCAAGGAGGTGAACGACCTCCACGGCCACGAAACGGGCGACGCGGCGCTCAGGCGCGTGGCCGGGCTTTTGCGCACGGCCTTCCGCGCCGATGACTTCTGCATCCGCCTCGGCGGCGACGAGTTCGCGGTCATCATTCCGGACAGGGCCGCGGGCATCGAGCGCGTCATCGCCGACAAAATAGCGGCCATCAACGAGACACTGGGCCAGCCCGAGGGCATGGTGCCCGCGCTTTCCATCAGCGTGGGCGTGGCCTTCTCCCGGCAGGGCTTTCCCGACAGCCTCTACGGCGATGCGGACAGCGCCCTCTACCGCGTCAAGGAGGGCGGCCGCCGGGGCTGCGCGTTTTTTGAGGACATGAGCGCGGGAGCGGCCAGGTCCGCCCGCTCCCGGCGCCTGCGCGAACCCGCCGCGGACCCGGCGGAGCGCCAGGCGCGGCGACAGGACTGAGCAGGAGGCCCCATGCAGCTTCTTGAACGCCTTTTCCATCTCAGCGAGCGCGGGACCACGGTGAAAACCGAATGTCTCGCCGGGCTCACCACCTTCATGGCCATGTGCTACATCCTTTTTGTGGTGCCGGGGATGCTCGCCGACGCCGGGATGCCCGTGACCGGGACAGCGCCCGCGGTGGTGTGGGTGACCGTGCTCGCCACGCTCGCCATGGGGCTGTGGGCGGGCTTCCCCGTCGCCGTGGCCCCGGGGCTCGGCATCACGGCCTTTTTCGCCTACTATGTGTGCGGCCCGGCGGGCTATACTTGGCAGACGGGCCTCGGGGCGGTGTTCATTTCCGGCGTCATCTTTCTTTTGCTCACGGTCACGCGGGTGCGCCAGATGATCATTGATGCCGTGCCCATGGACCTCAAGTACGCCATCGTGGTGGGCATCGGGGCCTTCATCGCCTTCATCGGCATGAAGAATTGCGGGCTCGTGGTGGCCTCGCCCACCACCTTCGTCACCCTGGGCGACCTCGGCCAGCCGGGGACCCTGCTCGCTGTCGGCGGCATCTTCCTCATCGGCGCGCTCATGGCCCTGCGCGTCACCGGGGCCATGATCATCGGCATCCTTGCCGTCACCGTGGCGGGCATGGCGGTGGGGGCCACGCCCGCGCCCACGGCAGCGACCTTTTCGCAGGGCTTCGGCGGCGGCGACGCCATCTTCCCGAGCGGGCTCTTCCTCCAGATGGACCTTCCGGGGGCGCTCGGCCACGGGCTTTTTTCCATCATCTTCACCCTGACCATGGTGGATTTGTTCGACAACATGGGCGTGCTCATCGGGCTCGCGCAAAAGGCGGGCTTCATGCAGCCGGACGGCCATATCCGGGGCCTTGACCGCGCGCTGATGACGGATTCCTGCGCCACCATGACGAGCGCCCTGCTGGGCACCACCACGGCCACGAGCTATCTCGAGTGCGCCGCTGGCGTGGCCGCCGGGGGGCGCACCGGGCTCACGGCCGTGGTCATCGCCGGGCTCTTCCTGCTCTCGCTCTTCCTCATGCCGCTGGTGAGCCTGGTGCCGGCCTTCGCCACGGCGCCGGTGCTCATCATCGTGGGCGCGCTCATGATGCAGGAGGTGGGCCGCATCCGCTTTGCGGACTTCACCGTGGCGCTGCCCGCCTTCCTGACCATCATTTCCATGCCGCTCACCTTCAATATCGCCACGGGTTTCGGCTTCGGCTTCGTGAGCTTTGTGGGCCTGAAGGCCCTCACCGGGCGCTTCCGGGAGGTTCAGCCCGTCATGTGCGCCATCGCGGTGTGCTTTGCCGTCAATTTCGCCCTGCGGCTCCAGTGAGCGGAGCCGGGAGGAGGAAGCTATGGATACGAAAGCCACGGGAAGCGCCGGACGCCCCGGCCGCGAGATGCTGGGAAGCCGCCTCGGCTTTCTCTTGCTGTCCGCGGGCTGCGCCATCGGCCTCGGCAATGTGTGGCGCTTCCCCTTCATCACCGGGGCCTTCGGCGGCGCCATCTTCGTGCTCGTCTATATCTTCTTCCTCTTCGCCATCCTGCCCATCATGATCATGGAATTCGCCGTGGGCCGCGCCTCGCGCCTCAACATGGGCCTTGCGCTGAAGAAGCTGGAGCCCGAGGGCACCTCGTGGCACCGCTTCGGCTGGGTGGCGCTGGTGGGAAGCTACCTGCTCATGATGTTCTACACCACGGTCACGGGCTGGATGCTCTCCTATTGCTGGTTCGAGGTGTCGGGCTCGCTTTCCGGGCTCACGCCCGAGGGCGTGGGAGCCTTCTTTTCCGGGGCGCTCGGCGATGCGACGACGCAGGTCGTCGGCATGAGCGTGACCGTGGCCTTGGGCTTCGCCGTGTGCGCCATGGGCGTGCGCCGGGGTGTGGAGCGGGTGGTCAAGGGCATGATGCTCGGGCTTTTGCTCATCCTCGTGGTGCTCGTCATCCGCGCCCTGTTGCTCCCCGACGCCGGGAACGGCGTGCGCTTCTACCTCATGCCGGACTGGGAGAAATTCCGCGAGGTGGGCTTTTTCAATGTCTGTAACGCGGCCATGGGGCAGGCCTTTTTCGCGCTTTCCGTGGGTATCGGCTCCATGACCATCTTCGGGAGCTACCAGCCGAAGGACCGCTCCCTCACCGGGGAGGCGCTGTGGATCATGGGCCTCGACACTCTGGTGGGCCTCATGGCAGGGCTCATCATCTTTCCGGCCTGTTTCTCCTTCGGCGTGGCGCCGGGCTCGGGCCCGGGCCTCGTTTTCGTGACCCTGCCCAATATTTTCGAGCACATGGAGGGCGGCCGCCTCTGGGGGACCCTGTTCTTCATCTTCCTCGCTTTCGCGTCGCTCTCCACGGTCATCGCGGTGTTCGAGAACATCATCTCCTACAGCGTGGACGTGTGGGGGATGCCCCGCAAGCGGGCCACGGCCCTGCACGCCTGCGCCATGTGGCTCCTGTCGCTGCCGTGCGCCCTGGGCTTCAACCTGCTCTCGGGCATCCAGCCGCTGGGCGCGGGCAGCACCATCCTCGATTTCGAGGACTTTCTCGTCAGCAACAACGTGCTGCCGCTGGGGGGCCTGCTCTTCCTCTTTTTCTGCTGCTGGCGCCGTGGCTGGGGCTGGAACAACTTCATCGGCGAAGCGGACCAGGGCCAGGGCCTGAAGTTCCCGCGCTGCCTGCGCTTCTACCTGACGTGGCTCTTGCCCTGCCTGATAGTTATTCTCTTTGTCGCGGGCTACGCGGACAGATTTTACGCCATCAACCCCAACTAAAGGAGAACGTCATGCGCATCGTCCTTCTGGAAAACCTCGGCTGCTCCCCCGAGCTTGTGGAAGAAAACGCCGCCAGGCTGCGCGCCCTGGGGCATGAGTTCACCACTTTTGAGAAAAGCACCGACGCGGAGCGGCTCAAGGCCGAGACGCATGATGCCGATGTGCTCATGCTCGCCAATATGCCGCTGCCCGCCGAAGTGCTGGCGGCGGCGCCGGACGTGAAATTCATCGACGTGGCCTTCACCGGGGTGGACCATATCCCGGTGGCGGACGCGCGCAAACGCGGCATCGCCATTTCCAACGCCTCCGGCTATGCGGACGAATCCGTGGCCGAGCTGTGCATCAGCCTCATGATCCAGCTTCTGCGCAACCTGGGCGAGGCCGAGCGCCGCGTGCGCGAAGGCGGCACCAAGGCGGGGCTCGGGGCCAACCTGCTCCAGGGCAAGACCGTGGGCATCATCGGCGCGGGCGCCATCGGCAAGCGCCTGGCCGCGCTCTGCAAGGCCTTCGGCTGCACGGTGCTCGCGCATAACCGCCGCCCGGTCGCAGACCCGGCCGTCGACGAGAGCGTGAGCCTTGACGAGCTTTTGCGCCGCTCGGACATCGTTTCGCTGCATTGCCCGCTCACGCCGGAGACCAGGGGCCTCATCGGCGCGCCGCAACTGGCGATGATGAAAAAGACCGCCCTTCTCATCAATACCGCGCGCGGCCCGGTGGTGGACAACAAGGCCCTGGCGGAAGCGCTCAACGCGGGCACCATCGCGGGCGCGGCCTGCGATGTGTTCGACATGGAGCCGCCGCTGCCCGCCGACTATCCGCTGCTGCACTGCAAGAACATCATCCTCACGCCGCATCTCGCCTTTTATTCGCAGGAATCGCTGGAGGAGCGGGCGAAGATCGCCTTCGCCAACCTCTTCGCGTGGCTGGACGGGAAGCAGATCAATATCATCTAGCGGGATTGACCAGCGGGCGCGGCCGGGGCCTCCGGCTGCGCCTGCTTCCGAGGAGCCCCCGAATCTCACGGAGCCTCTATGTGCCGCTGCCTGCTCGCCGTTGTGCTCATTCTCTTCCTCGCGGCCGCCTCACGGGCGCAGACGGACCTGAAGCGGGAACTGGAAGCGCTGACAGCAAATATGCCCGCCACTGTGGGCGTCGCGGTCATCATCGACGGCAGGGACACAGTCACGGTCAATAATGACCAGCGTTTTCCGCTCATGAGCGTGTTCAAGTTCCACCAGGCGCTCGCCGTGGCGCATCGCCTGGCGGAACGTGGCATCCCGTTGGAAACGGAGATTTGGATCACGAAAGAGGACCTGCCCCCCAATACCTGGAGCCCACTCAGGGATGCGCATCCCGAGGGCAATTTCGGTATGTCCATAGCAGAACTCTTGCGCCTTACTCTTCAACAGTCCGACAACAATGCCTGCGATATCCTCTTTGACCGCATCTGCTCCGTAAAAGACACCGAGGCCTATATTCACGGGCTTGGCATCAGGGACTGCGCCATCAGCGCTACCGAGGCCGATATGCACGCCGACCTCGACAAATGCCGCGATAACTGGACCACACCGCTGGCCGCGGCACGCCTTATGGAGCGCTTCCTCACGGAAGACATCCTCCCCGAGTCGCTCCATGAATTCATCAAGGTCACCATGATCGGCTGCACCACCGGGGCGAATCGGCTCGCCCGGCCCTTGAGAGAGACCAAGGTAGTCCTGGGCCACAAGACAGGCACCAGCGAGAGGGACGCTGACGGGCGCCTAATCGCCCTCAATGACGCGGGTTTTGTCCTGCTGCCGGACGGACGGCACTACACCATTGCCGTGTTCATCAAGGATTCCCGCGCCAGTGACGATGAGACCGAGGCTATGCTGGCCGAAATCTCCGCCCGTGTATATCGCTACATTGCCGCAGCCCGCGCTGCCCTGCCCTGAGGGCATCCCGCGGCGGGATATGGTCCTTCACGTCAGGTTTCAGGAGAACGGCTGCCGGGAAGCGCCAGCGATTCCGGGGAATTGCTTTTTTGGGGGGGCGGAATTATATAGTGGAGGGCGAGACCACCTGCGGCCTTCCGCGCAAGCGGCCAGACGCAGGCTCCCCAGGCCCGACTCCTCCCCGGAAGCAGGCGACAGCCATGAGCAAACTCTTTCTCATCCATGATTTCAGCCCTGACAGCACCTCCCTGTTTGCGGCTTTTTCTCAGCACGCCCCCCTGCTCGCCCGAAATACCGTGGAGCTGGGCCCTTTTGATTTTTGGTCGTGGGAAAATGTGCCCACGCATACCTCCTTATGGGTCAAACGGCCAGAACACAGGAGCCTGCCCGCCCCTATCAGCGCAAGGTGGTCGACTATTGCCGAAAAACTGGATTCCGGGAAAAACGTGCTTCTGTTCACCCGTTGGCCAAACCCGGAAGCGCACAGCTATTTCTGGGATCACCTCTCCGAGCGTGTGGACATGCAACGTCATGTGCCCGAGCTTCTCTTTATCCTGGGGCGTCCCTCCCTGCTGCTTGAACAGCATTTCCAGGAGTATCCCACCGCAAAAGACTTGCCCTGGACGCCCAATTATCTGGACTGGATTGGGGCTATCGCCCCGACAGTGCGGCAAATTCAGGAACGCGCCGGAAATGTGCGGTGCGAATACCTCCTCAATACCGTTGACACCCCCGCACATACGCCCCGCCAGCACATACTGGACCGGGTTTTTGCCTTTCTCGGGTGTCCTGCGCCCAACGCGGCCGACATCTCCCCCGTTGCCACCGCCTTCAGGTCAAACAAGACGCGACGGGTTTCGCAGTCGCTGACCGTGCGCGACAATGCGTGGCCCCCATTGAACACGGATGTGTGCCGCACGGCGCTCCTGGAGCTGGATCAGGACTTGCCGCAGGACTGGCTTGCCCCCCTCGAGCTACGCCAGGAGTTCGCCCGTGCGGGAGCCGAGCAGGTACGCGCCCTGGAAGCCCTTGCCGGCGCTGCGCCGGGAAGCCTCGCCCCGCCGCCGGCCTTTGCAAATGAGCCGGAAGCAGACCTCGCGGCCCCGCTTTCGCCCGCGCTCGTCAAGGCTTTTGTGGCAGCGCTCCCCACCCAGGAGCGCCAGAACATCCGGGCACGGCTGCTCAACGACACGGCCCTGCTCAATTCGGACCAGCGGGCCCTGCTCTCCGAACTGCCCGCAGAGGGCGATTTTTCTCATATGAGTGAGGCGGTCCCCCCCCCGGAGCTGACCGTCCTCACCATGACCTACAACCATGAAAAGTTCATTGCGCAGTGCATGGACAGCGTACTCGCGCAAAAAACGGACTTTCCCGTCCAGCATCTCGTGCTGGACCATTGCTCCACGGACGGCACTGCGGCCATCGTGGCGGAATATGCCCGCAAGCACCCCTCCATCCGCCCCGTGCTCCTTTCGCAGCATGTGCCCCATGAAAATGTCTATGGCCTGTTCCAGCGCTGCCGCAGCAAGTACGCGGCGCTCTGCGATGGCGACGACTATTTCACCGAGCCCACCAAGCTGCAAAGGCAGGTGGACATGCTGGAGGCTAATGCCGGGCTTGCGCTTTGCTTCCACCCTGTGGCGGCGGTGTTTGAGGACGGCAGCCCCCCGGTCATCTTTCCGCCGCTTTCGGGCCTGCCCAAGCGCAGCAAGCCGGAATTTTACCTCGCCGACCTGATGAAGGGCAATTTTATCCAGACCAATTCCGTGGTCTATCGCTGGCGCTTCCGTGATGGCCTCCCCGACTGGTTCCGGCCTGACCTCTGCCCCGGCGATTATTACTGGCACATGCTCCACGCGGAGACGGGAAAAATCGGCTTCATCCCGGAGATCATGTCGGTCTACCGGCGGCACTCCTCAGCGCTCTATGCCAAGGCCTTTACCTCCACACTGGAACTCAGGCGCGACCACGGCATGAGGGAACTTGAGGCCTACCACGCCTATAACGAGCACTTCGGCAACCGCTATTTCCGTTCCCTCTCCCGGCTGGCCAACGGGGTTTTCCTGGACTTTCTGGAAATTGCCCGCAGCGAAAATGACGACAGCCTCTTTCAGGAGGCCGTGAAAAACTATCCCGAGTTCGGCGCTTCTTTCCTGAAAGACCTGAAGCAACTGCGCGAGGCGCCACCTGCCGCGGCGTCCCGGCCGTCGGAAGGGGCCTCACCCAGGGGGCAATGAGCCGGAAACCTTCTCCGGTAATGCGACAGAGGAACCCATGTTCTATGATCTGCACCATGTAAGCATCGCCGCTGTCCGTGCGGCCGTGCCGGAAAACGAGGTCCGCCTTGAGGACGAGGCGGAATTTTATGGCGGGAGCCTGAAAAAGATCGCGCGGCTTCGCGCGACCCTGGGCATGGACAGGCGTCGCATCTGCCCGCCGGATGTCACCGCCTCCGACCTTTGCGCCGCCGCGGCCCGGCGTCTTCTTGCGGATTACCCCGAATACCGCCAAAAGGTCGATGCGCTGATCTTCCTTTCGCAAAGCCCGGACTGGGTCCAGCCCGCCACTGCGTGCGAATTGCAGGACCGCCTTGGCTTGCCGCGGTCGTGCGCGGCCTTTGATGTGAATCAGGGCTGCGCCGGCTATATCTATGGTCTCTGGCTTGCGGGCACGATCATCAACGCCGGCGCCAGAGCCGTGCTCCTGCTGGTGGGCGACGCCCCGCGCATTGATGTGCGCAACCGCGTCATAGCGTCTGTTTTCGGGGATGGCGGCAGCGCCACACTGCTGCTCAGAAAACCGGACGCCCCTGTCATGCAGCTGGGCTTCGGAACGGATGGCAGCGCCTTTGAGACCATCATCGTGCCCGCCGGACAGGCGCGCATCCCCTATTCGTGCCGCCCGGAAGAGAATGCCGATCTCGTCACGGACACATGGGACACTTCCGGCAATCCCTGGCAAATGGTCAACACCTTTATGGACGGCGGCGCTGTCTTCAATTTCACCATGGATGTGGTTCCCGGTCACCTGAAAGAGGCGCTCAACCATGCCCGGCTCACGCCGGAAGACATTAACTGGCTCATCTTGCACCAGGCCAACAAGCACATTGTGGACACCCTGGCGGAACGGGTGGGCATCCCCCTTGAAAAAACCCCGGACGGCACCTTTGGCAAGTACGGCAACCTCGCCTCCGCGTCCATTCCGGCGGCCCTGTGCGATACGTTCAGCGCCGTGCGCGACCCCGGCATGACGCTTATGTGCGGATACGGCATCGGTCTTGCATGGGGTTCATGTCTTTGCAGGCTGGAAAATCTGGACTGCGCGCCCGTCATGGATTTTGTGCCGGACCCGCATCGGCCCACCCGCCAACAGAGGATCGAGCGCTGGAAAAAGATATTTTCAGGAGAGATCGCACGCCATGACAAAGAATGAATTTTTGACCGCCCTTCAGGACATGCTCCAGACGGACACGGAACTGGCGGAAGACACCCCGTTGGCCGGAATGGAAGAGTGGGATTCCCTCGCGTTCATGGTGCTGATTGCCTTTTTTGACAAGAATTTTGGCAAAAAGCTCACCTTTGAGGACCTCTCCGCCTGCAAGACACCGGCGGCGCTCATGCTGCTTTCCGGCGGCGCCATTCAATGACCTTCAGCGCCGATCAGGTCATCCTTGTCACCGGCGCAAGCTCCGGCATCGGCGAAGGCATTGCCCGCGCCTGTGTGGACTTGGGCGCCACGGTGCTCGCCGTGGGGCGCAACGGCGAGCGGCTGGAAACGGCCCGTGCCGCAACCTCTGCGCCCGGGCGCTGGACAAGCCTTGTCAAGGACCTTGCCGAGGCGCCCGCGACGCTCCCCGAATGGATAACCGGGCTTTCCCGAACGCACGGCAAGCTCTGGGGCCTCGTCCATTGCGCGGGCAGAGCCGTCATGGACACCTTGCGGACCTTCGATTTGGCCCAGTCCCGCGACATTTTCGACATCAACTTCAACGTGCCCCTGCTGCTCACCAGGGCGATGGCGGACAAGCGCGTCCACCGCAAGGGCGGCTCCGTAGTTTTCTTGGCTTCGGTGTCCGGCGTTTTTCCCGAAAAGGGTCACCTTGTCTATGGAGCGACCAAGGCGGCCCTTGTGGCGGCGGCCAAAAGCCTGAGCCAGGAGGTGGCCCCACTCGGCCTCCGGGTCAACTGCATTTCGCCGGGCATCGTTGACACTCCCATGCAAAAAGCCGCCGAGGCCTTCATGGGTCCCCACTACCGCGAAACGCAGCTTGCCCAGTATCCCCTGGGCTTTGGTCAGCCGGAAGACGTGGCGGAGATGGCGGCCTTTCTGCTTTCCACCAAGGCGCGCTGGATAACCGGGCAGAATTTCATCCTCTCCGGCGGCAGGTATTGATATGGAGCAGATTTGCATCGTGGGCAATTCCGGAGCCGCGCGGGAATGTTACTGGCTCTTGCAGGATGTGTTCGCGAGCGACCCCGCCCTCGCCGATACGCGGCAGTTCGCCGGCTTTTACAGCTGGGGCGGCTACGCAGGCGAATTGAAGAGCCTGTCAAGCCATTTTCGCGGTCCATTGGAGGAACACTGCGAGGCCAAGGGCAGGCTCTATATCATCGGGGTAGGCAAGCCCCAACTGAGGCGCGATATTTTCCACTTTCTGAAGGAGCGCGGCTGCGCCCTCATGAACCTCATCCACCCCTCGGCCTCCGTGTGCCCCACGGCGGTCATGGGCGAGGGCAATATCCTGCACCGCGGCTCCACCCTGTACGACCACAGCGTGCTCGGCAACGGCAATTATCTCAACGGCGCGGTCAACCTCGCCCACGACGCCGCGGTGGGAGATTTCAATTTTATCGCGCCCTACGGCATGGTTCTCGGCAATGCCCGCATGGGCTCCTGCAACCATCTCGGGCCCTACAGCGTGGTGCTCGACAGGGCCCGTATCGGCGATGACAACCTCGTCGCCCCCGGCTCCATCATCTACAAAGGCTGCAAGGACAATTGCCGCATGGCGGGCAACCCGGCCCTGAACATAGGAAAAAATTTCACGCCGTCCCCTGCGCCCGGCGCGACCCGCTAGATGTCGTATCGGAGGACATAGATGCCAACGGAACTTGTGGAACTTTTTCAGCACCAGCTTGCGCAGCAGGCGATGCTGTACAACCTCACCTTCATGAGCGGCCGCAAGCAAAGCGCAGAACTGGTATCGAATTTTTTTCTGCGTATGCAGGGCCTCCTGCCGGTGACCACGGTTCTGGAAATCGGCGCGCACGAGGGCACCTTCTCCCGCGCCGTCAAGAAGACCTACCCGGAAAAGACCGTACGGGCCTTTGAGGCCAATCCGCAGGTGTATGCGCATTTTCTCCTTGAAGGCGAGTTTCCCAGGCTTGGCATCGACTACAGGTACGGCGCCATCGGCAACCGCAACGGCACTACGCAGCTCCATATATATGAATCCATAGACGGCAGGGATGAACCCAGCGACAGCAGGCGGCAATCCATCCTGCTGCGCGTGCCCAATGACACGGACCGCCACCATAATGTCTGTGTGCCCCTGGCAAGGCTGGACACCCTTTGCGCGGCGGACCCGGAAGACAGCCGCTACGCCCTCTGGGTCGATGCGGAAGGTGCCGGGGGACAGGTGCTGGAGGGGGCGGAAGGTATCATGGAGCGGACCCTCGCCGTGTATATGGAACTTGAGTCAGTGCCCAAGTTTGAAAACCAGCCGCTTGACCACGATATTCTCCACTATCTTCTGGAGCGGGATTTCGTCCCCCTGCTGCGCGACTTTCAGTTTAATCACCAATACAATGTCGTTTTTGTCAAAAAGAAGTGTCTCCCACTCGTGGAACACGAATGGCACAGGTATTTTCAATACGCGCTGCGGACGAGCCTGCAAGATTCCTTCAAGCTGGAAGTAGTGCCCAGGCAACATACGCCGGTGGCCCCCCCGCCCCTGCCGCGCGTGCGCTTTGGCAACAGTGCGGAATTTCGGGAAGCTCTCGGGGCTCTCCCTCTTTTGCGCGCGCCGCGTGTGGGGCTGGATGCCGAGCGTACCGTTGTGGCCTGCCATGAGGACGATTTGGATGAAGCCATAAATTTTTACAGGCAGCAGTCCGGCAAACTGCCGAAATTCTTCGTGCTGCCGGGGCGGCAGGGGGGGGAGCCCGCATCACGCAACGGCATAACGCGGCATCCCTTCACAGAGCTTTCGCCGGGCATGGATATCCAGCTCTATTTCAGTCAAAACCCCCTGCCGGGAAAAACCTTTTTTCCGCTCCTCTGCCTTGAACTGCAAAAGGCGGGCATAAACAAATTCCATATTGAAAGATATTGCACAGAACGATTCTTCAGGAGGGATGTCCGATACACCTTTACGGATCAGGATTGGGATACCGCGCTGAATTTTACCAACATTCTGGACGATGCGGAAAGTCAATACACCTATATGGCTATCTGCCGCGCCCGGCTTGAGGCTGAACCCGGTTATATACCGCTCGCGGGATACACACAGTATTTCCATCCCCTCGTCCATGCCGAACCGGGCGATATTGTCTGCGAGGGCGGCTGCTCCCCGGTTTGCGAAGAGGGCCTTCCGCTCAACAGCAGCACCCTGGATATTTATGAAGCCATGCGGGGCAAGGGAAAAATTTTCGGTTTCGAGCCAGTGGCCTCAACCTACGAGCACCTGAAGAATGGATTTGCCTCCTGCCGCGGCATTCAGATGGAAAATCTCGCCCTCTGGTCCAGGCCCACAGTCCTGCGCCTTAAGGGGGAGGCTGCTTCGGCTTTTATCGAAGAGTCGCCCGAGTCCGGCGATTGCGCCTGCACCAGCGTGGACGCCTTTTTCGCGGACAAGGCCGCCCCGACGCTCATCAAGCTGGACGTGGAAGGGGCGGAGCCGGAGGTTATCGAGGGCGCGCGCCATACGATAACCAGGCATCTCCCCAAGCTCATGCTCTCCATCTACCATGCCCGCAGGGGCCCGGACTGGTTGACCTTGCCGCGCATGTTACTGGAGCGGGATTTTCCCTATACCTATTATTGCGGCCAGCATCGCCCCTGGTACACTGAAAGCATCGTCTATGCCCGAAAAAAAATATCGAACCAATAGCGCGATTTTCGGAATTTCCTCTACGGTATCTCCATTTAACTGATTTTCAGGAGCTTCGGAATGCGGTATCTTCAGGCAGGTTTTCCTCCTCTCTTCAAGAAAGATACATTTCAGAGTCATTGGCAGCTCACCCAGCGGTGCAATTTCCATTGCCCCTATTGCGTCAATCGTGAACAGCGCCGCGACGGCATCCATATGCCGCGCGAAATCATGCACAGGGCGCTCAACATGATTGCGGGGCTCTCCAGGCCCGCATACCGCTTTTCCCTTTCAGGCGGTGAAGTGACACTGTATCCCCATCTGGAGGAAATGCTGAGCGCCATTGAAGGCCAGTTCCCTGCCGGAACGGTGGTCAATATGCTCACCAACGGCAGCTCCTCGGCGCGCCGTATGCGCGCGTTGCTCATGGCCGCGCCGGCCCTGCAAGTTCGCTTCATCATTACCATCCATTTTGGTCAAACCCGGTTGCCCCAGTTGATTAAAAAACTGTTGAGCTTTTCGCCTGAGGAAAGAAAAAACAGCTTTCATCTCAAGCTGGTCGTCCCCCCCCCCCCGCGTGTCGCGAGGACTGGAGTACCGGAAGCAGCTTGAGGATGCGGGTATCCCGAATGTCAGCATCCAGCCCGTTGTAGATTTTGCAAGCGGTAAAATCGTGGACGGCTATACCGAGCGGGACTTGGCGGACTTTGCGCCGCAAAATGGCAAAAAACCCTACTTCATGTATCGGCATATTTTAGGCGCCAATGACGAAACCGTCACGTTTCTTGAAGGGTTGAGGAAGGATATGTTCCACTATAAAGGAATGTATTGCAGCGCCGGCCACCAGTCGATTTATCTCGATGAATACGGCCATATTTCCAAAGGCCAGTTCTGCTGCCGTATGCCCTATACCATTCAGGAGAAAAACCCTTTTACCGATCCCGACTTCATTAATCCCATGCGCTGCACTGAAGAGCATTGCACCTGCACGCCCTTCACAAGCCTGCCAAAATGGCAGGACGCCGCCCACGCTCCGGATTGGCTGGCCCGGGAAGGGACATAGGCATGGAGCCCCGGCTTTCAGTCATCATCCCCCTCTATAACCAGGCGGGGTTCATTGAAACAACGCTTGCCAGCGTGGCGGCCCAGCAAGTGCCGCTGGAAATTATTGTTGTGGATGACGCATCCGACGACGGGGGCCCCGACCTGGTGGAGCGCTGGGCGGCAACGCACGCCACACCCCTGAGGCTGGTGCGCCAGCCCGCACGGGGCCATGCGCTGGCCGCGCGGCTGGCAGGTGTGGCGGCGTCAACGGCGCCGGACATCATGTTTGTGGATGCGGACGATACCCTGCTTGGCGAGGACAGGCTCGCCCACGTTCTTGCCCGCAAACAGGAGGCGGACTGCGAGCTCGCGCATTTTCGCAATGTCGGGCACACGCCTGCCGGGGTGGAACAAGGGGAACTTTTGTGGAGCGCTCCCCCCGCGCAGGGCGTCCTCCGGGGCAAAGCCGTGTTCGCCGCCTATGCGGCGCGCCCCTATCCGCCACTTCAATTTTGGGGCAAGGTCTATTCCCGCACGCTTTTGGGGCGCGTGGCGCCTCTCGCACGGGGGAGGACCATCTTTCGCTTTGACGACAAGTTTCTCGTGTCCCTTCTTGTTCTCCATGCGCAATCGTATGTGGGCTGCGATGAGTACATCTATGACTATCGGCTTTGCGAATCATGGCCCATGACCAAGTTTGCCGGGCGCGTGCATGACTTGCTGTTGTTGCGGGAGGTCATCGACCCGCTTTTGGAGAGCCCCGGTGTGGATGAGGACGCGGCGCGAAATTTCCGGCATTTTCTCAAGCGGCGTCTCACCATGAACATGGGCAAGCTGTGCATTGAGACGGAGAAGCGCCTTTTTGCCGGCGAAGACCCTGATGTGGTATTTACGGAGCTGGCCCCCTTTCTGGATGATGAGCAGCTCTTCACCGCAGCTCTGGATTCCGCACGGAGCAACGCAAAGAATATTTCCCATATCTGGCAGAGGATACGCAATGAATTCTGATGCACAGCCCGACCTCAGTGTCATCATCCCCTACTTCAACCAGCCGGAGCAGCTGGCCCATGCCCTGGGGGACCTGTTGCAGCAGGAAGGCGTGCGTCTGGAAGTTTTTGTGGTGGACGATGCCTCGGAACGCTCCTGCCGGACAGTCGTGGACGAATTTCGGGAAAAGGGGCTGCCTGTCAGCCTTATCCGGCAGCCGCAACGCAGTTATACCCTGGCCGCGAGGCTGCGGGGACTGCGGGAAGCGCGGGGGCGCTGGCTGGCGTTCATGGATGCCGATGATGGCCTGTGTTCCCCAACTGCCTATGCCCAGGCAGTGCAGGCGGCGGCCGCCGCCAAAACGGACATCCTGCATTTTGTCACCCTGGCCAACGATGGTGGCGGACGGCTGTGCAACTGGAAGAACGCCCTGCCATTTCATGACGCCCCCCTTTACGGCGCGGCCATTTTTCGCACATGGCTGGCCACAGATTGCCAGGCGCATTCGGTATGGAACAAACTCTACAGCCAGTCTCTCTATCTGCGGCTGCTGAACCTCGAACATACACTCCCCATTTTCCGCATCGAGGATTTCTATCTGACCGCATACTTTCTCTTTCTTGCGGAAAGCTACTGCCCCTGCGCTATTCCGGTATATCATTACACCCCCCCTGCGGGCACGCACCTTGAAAAAGCGGCTGCCCGCGCTGTGGACGCCATGCGGATGTATCTCAACCTGCCGAAACGATTCGAGGCCATGGGGCTGCCGCATGAAGAGGCCGAAAAGCTGAAGCGGTTTTTGCGGCTGCTGACCACCGTCAACGGGGGCACCATGTGCCGCCTCCTGCCTTCCCTGAAGGGTGGGCGGCAGGAATACGACGCGTGTGTACCGGATGCGCTGCGGCGCATCCGGCAGTATGGTAACGCGAGGGACTTTTTTCTTGTCCTCGCTATCGCCAACGCGAGCAATGCGCGGAAATTGCAGGATATTAGCCATAGCTTATCGTAAGTAGCGTCGAGAAACGGAGAACACCATGGAAAATTCAATACGCGTGGCTGGCTGGAAAGACTATTTCCACAATGATTGTATGCGTATCAATCTTAATATATCTGATATATGCAATTTTTCCTGTTCGTACTGCATTAATAGGAACGTGCATAAAAAACACAGGGTTCTGAAAAAAGAAACCTTATCCCATTTTATCGAGGACCTTGGTGAAAGGAATCGTGACTCTTATTATTTCGGAATTTCCGGAGGCGAGCCACTAATTTATCCTCATATTGAGTTCATGCTTGAAAAAATAGAAAGTGCTATTCACACTGACAATAAATATGTTTGCATATTAAGCAATGGCTCGCTCCTTCCGGAAAAAGGAAAATATTTATATGAAAAAGTAGATAAAACAAAACTTTCCTTTTCCATAAGCGTTCATATCGAACAAATAGATTTAAAAAAATTTTGTGATTCGATAGTTTCCTTTGGGCACCTTGATGATTTAAATTGTAAAATTTTACTTGCACCGGGCTATCTCGAGCAGGCGAAGCGGTCACTTGAAATGCTGAGGGAAAGAGATATCCCGATAATCATCGGCCCTGTTACCTCGCCGGCAGGGCAGCCTTATGAATTTTCAGACGAAGAAATTGATTTCCTGAATCAATTTAAAGATAATGTGAAAGAAGCGGTATTCTTTCTTGAATATGAGAATGGTTCTGCAGAAGATATTTTTCGGGTAGCCAAGGGCTTGCATCCAGAAAAAAGTGATTTTTACGGAATGCGCTGCTTAGCCGGGAGAAACAGCCTTGGCCTGGGGCCTGACGGCATCGTGCGGCGTTGCTTTTGGGCAGGCAAAGAATTTTTCGACCTTAACGAAACACGGCTCCGCGATATTCCGGAGCTCAATCAGCCCTACATTTGTCCTTCACATTTTTGTAATTGCCATGCCTTCTTACGGATGCCGAAATGGATCAATGATAAAGATGCGCCCGACTATTTGTAATATTGGCCATATTCCCCCTTCACTGAAATGGAGCACGCTATGAGCAAGAAAGTCCTGATCCTCGGCGGTGACGGCTTTTGCGGCTGGCCCACGGCCCTGCACCTCTCCGCGAATGGCTACGACGTAACCATTCTGGACAATTTTTCACGGCGAAAAATTGACATCGACCTCAACGTTCAGTCCCTCACGCCCATCGCCAGCATGGAGGACCGCCTGGCCGCCTGGAAAGAAAAAACCGGCAGGACCATCGGCTTTGAAAAAATCAATGTGGCGAAGGAATATGACCGGCTGCTCCATATCCTCAACACCCACAAGCCGGATGCCATAGTCCATTTCGCCGAGCAGCGGGCCGCCCCCTATTCCATGCGGGACAGCCAGTGCAAGCGCTATACGGTGGATAACAACCTCAATGCGACCAACAATATTTTATGCGCCATAGTGGAATCCGGACAGGATATTCATCTGGTGCATCTCGGCAGCATGGGGGTTTATGGCTATTCCACAACACACGCGCCCATTCCCGAAGGCTATCTTTCTGTCTCCATCAAGTCGCCAGACGGGGCCGAGGAAGAACGGGAAATCATGTATCCACCTTCGCCTGGGAGCATCTACCATCTCACCAAGACGCAGGACGCGCTCTCCTTTTATTTTTACAACCGCAATGACGGCATCCGCATCACCGACCTGCATCAGGGCATCGTGTGGGGCATCTCCACGCCCGAAACCGACCTTGACCCGCGGCTGGTGAACCGCTTTGACTATGACGGCGACTACGGAACGGTGCTCAACCGCTTCCTGGTGCAAAGCGTCGTGGGGCATCCCCTGACCGTGCACGGTTCCGGCGGCCAGACACGCGCCTTCATCCACATCCGCGATACCGTGAAGTGCATCCGGCTCGCGCTTGAAAATCCGCCCGCCAGGGGGGACAAAGTAAAGATTTTCAATCAGGCCACGGAAACGCGCTCCGTCCGGGAACTGGCGGAAATCGTCTCACGGATGACGGGCTGCGAGGTGCGCAGCTATGCGGACCCGCGCAAGGAAGACCAGGAAAACGACCTTTGGGTGGAAAATTCCCAATTCCTCAAGCTGGGCTTGCAGCCCACAACCCTTTCCGAAGGCCTGCTCAAGGAAGTGAAAACCGTGGCCGCCAATTACCGGGACAGGTGCAATCTCAGCAAGGTGCCTTGCACCTCCCTTTGGAATGCGAAACAGTCGCTGGACACGGTGGGGACGCCTCTCGATTTGCTGCCCCATCATGAAGAGAGAGAGAGAGAGAGAACCCAAGCGTAAAGGCGCATGACTACTACTTCAGGATAACGCCCGGCACTCCTTGCAGGAATGATTTTCGGGGGCCTGACTTTTCATGCCCCAGAGGCACAGCGACTGTAGTATTGCGAAGACGCAAAGCAAGCGGCGCGATTTGGCACCCGGCATGGGGGAACAGTTCCATCCATGTGGCTGACCACGCCCCTTTTCCGCAGCCTGTGACGTCCCCTTTCTGTGCCGCGCCCTGATTTTCCGGGGAAAATCCGGCTCACATCCCTGTCGGCTCCCTTGCACGGCTTCGCTCCCGCCAAGCGCGAGCCGCTCGCAAAGGGCGCCCAGCCGCTCCATGCCATCATGGGCGCACTTGCCCCTCCAATAGGGGCGGCCTGTCCAGAGCCTCATGAATTGGGGGAATTTCTCCCCGGTATCCGCAGGTTTTCCCATAAGCATGACCTCCTCTGGCGGAGAGTCAATGCAGGGGCGCGGGCGCGGTGCGCGCGGGCTGCCCCTGGAGTATTCCGCAAAGATTTCACATACTATTTTCCCCTATTTTTCAATAAGTTATCAAAATATCCTTGCACTATCCTTCACAAGCGCCGATACCTTGCTGACAAAAAGCCTTTTCCCTGCTAGGCTTATGAAGAAAAGCGCAGTACCGAGTCTTTTTGTCCGGGTTCTTTTGTGAACATGGCGTGAGCGTGGTTCCACATTTCTCATGGAGGGCTGCGATGGGTCTTGGCCGGGAAGTCTATCACTTTCTCCTTGCAAGCAGCGAGGCCTATGCCCGCTGGGACTATGAGGTCTCCACCTCCATCCTGAAAAGCCGCAAGAAGCTGCTCGTCGTTCTTGCGCTGGCAGCGCCAATCTTTCTCTGCTGTCTTGCCGAGGCCTACACCCAGCCCGAGATTCTGGGCGGCCATGCCGCCTATGCCCCGGCCTTTTACACCGTGCCCATCTTTCTCGCGGCCATCGGCGTGGGCGTGGCCGCGGGCCTCATCACCGGCTGCATCGGCGCGGGGGGCGGCTTCATCATCACGCCCGCGCTCATGGCCGTGGGCGTGAAAGGCATCCTGGCCGTGGGCACGGACCTTTTCCACATTTTCGCCAAGGCCATCATGGGGACCACCATCCACCGGAAGCTCGGCAATGTGTCGGTGAGCCTGGCCTTCAGCTTCCTCGCGGGCTCCATTCTGGGCACCTTCATCGGCGGCGCGCTCAACAAGGGGCTGTATGACGCCAATCCGCTGCTCTCCGAGCTCTTCATCAGCTCGGTCTATGCGCTCCTGCTCGGCTTTCTCGGCTTTTACGCGCTGGGCGATTTTCTCCGCTCCCGCCGGCCCGCGCCCGGCAGTAACACGGGCAACGCGGCGGAGAGCCATGCCCTCACTGGCATCGCGCGGCATATGCAGGGCGTCATTCTGCCGCCCATGATCCCCTTCGACAGGCGCGTCCTTCCCGGGGGCAGGCGCATCTCCGCCTGGATAGTCGCCGCCGGCGGCGTGTTCGTGGGCTTTCTCGCGGCCATCATGGGCGTGGGCGGCGGTTTCGTGACCTTCCCCATGTTCGTCTATGTGTTCGGCGTGTCCTCCATGACCACGGTGGGCACGGATATTTTCCAGATCATCTTCACCGCGGGCTTTGCGGCCATCGGCCAGTACGCGGTTTATGGCTATGTGTTCTACACCCTTGCCATCGGGATGCTTCTGGGCTCGCTGCTCGGCATCCAGGTGGGCGCGCTCACCACCTCGGTGGTCAGGGGCAACCAGATCAAGGGCTTCTACGCCGTCTCCATTATCGCGGGCTTCATCAACCGCGCCGCCACCCTGCCCAAGAAACTGGTGGAGCTCGAGTACCTGAGCCTTCCGGCCGCGCTCGTCAACGGCATCGAGTCCGTAGGGGACGTGGTGTTCTGGGTGGTGGTGGCCTTTTTCGGGCTGTGGGTGTGCAGCAAGTTCTTCCTCAATATGGGCAAACTGCGGGGGAACGCCTAATGGCAGGCATCATCAGGAACAAGAAGCCCTTTCTCAAGGGCGCGGCCCTGCTCGCGAGCTTTGTGGTGCTGTTCTATTTCCTCCTCACCCCCGTGATGCAGGGCGAGGGCGGAAGGCCGCTCACCGGGCTTGAATACGCCGACGAGGTTTTCAACGAGCTTTCCAAGGGCTCGTCCTACTTCATCCCGCAGGTGCGCGAAGCCCTCGTGCCGCTCATGGACAAGGAGGTCACGCTGCACGTGACCCTGCGAAAGCCCGGCCTCGCGCCCCTTTCGCAAAGCCTGCTTGCGGCGGCAGGGGCCTCGGTCACGGCCGAGGGCGCGACCCTCTCCTTCAGGGGTGACCTCGGCCGCATCCTCCAAGCGGCCGTGGACGACGCGGACCTGCTCTACCACAATGACGGCGCGGCCGTGAGCGCCAAAAGCGGCGGCGCGCCCGCCCTCGAGGTGGCGCAGGCCTGGTGGTACCTGCTCAAGCCCTGCATCCAGGAACTGCAAAAGCAGCAGCGCGTGGCAGACGCCAGGGTGGTGGACCAGGTGCTCGCCCGCGCCATTGAGCCGGGCAACAATTTCTACGGCATCGAGCCTGCGGACATGTCCGCCAACGTGCTTCTGGTGTGCGGGCTTCTGGCCTTCTATGTGCTCTATACGCTGTGGTACGGCTTCGGCATCTACGAGATTTTTGAAGGTCTGGGCCTTGTGGCCCAGGGCCACAAGGACAACTGAGCCCCGACGTACGGCACGGAAAAGGGCCGCCCCGAAGGGCGGCCCTTGGTTTCTCCCCGTTTCTCCTGTCCCGGCTTGCGCCGGGAAGGAAAGATTTACATGCGGTTGTGTCTCATGCTGCGCGCGACCTGCGAGAAGCCATAGGCAACGGCGGTTTCGTTGGCGGACAGGGCGCTTGCGCCGTCAGCGGGGGGCACGCTGCACGAATGGGCCTCCACGCTGCACTGCGCGCCCGCCGGGGCGGCGGCCAGGGCGTCCGAAAAGGCGGCCGGGGCCTGCGTGGCACTTTCCTGCGCGGCGGCATCAGGCAGCACGGGAGCGGCCGCGCTTTCGCGCACGACCTGCTGCGGCACAGCGGCCGAATACTGGCCCGCCAGCGAGGGCACAAAGGTGAGCGCCAGAACGGCAAGGACCACGCCAAGGGTGAATCTGCGGAAAGTGTGGCTGGGTCTTTCGCTGTAGATATGGCCGCTATACATATTCCCCTCCTGGGATTGGTGCCTTACGATGTCGGCTGTCATATTTTCGTCATTCATCTGGTTGGTCATTCTGTCATTTTGGCCCGGAGAATTTGCAGCTTCCTTGCGCATTGGCTTCTCCTCGCATACCGGGCCTAGAAGCGGTCCGGCATGGCGACGGCACGCCGCTGGCGGAAGCGGTTGCGGCTCACGTCACGCGCGGAAACGGGCACAGCTTGGCGGCGTTCACGCAGCACGCAATAAAGCGACGTGAGGCCCAGAAAACCGGCTATAAAAAAAATGCTCACCTGTATAAAAATCATACAAAAGACGAAGCTGCTCATGATATTTCCTCCAACAGCGCCGCTTTTCGCGCCCCGGGCATTGCCTCTTCCCTCGCCCTGAAGCCTGCGGCCCGTTTCCCTGTATAATTTTTTGCCCGGTGCGGGGCGTTTCGGCCCCGCGTTGTGAAGTAAGTAGCATAGGGCGTGCCAAAACCGCCTCACGGCCCGCCATCACCCGCGGCGAGGCGCCGGGAGCGTATTGACCGAAGCGGCCCGCGCGCTATACAGGTAGGCCGGGGCGGCGCCCCCCGAGGCACGCATGGACATCCTCATCTTCCTTTACCAAAGCATCATCTGGTTTCTCGCAGGCCTGCTCACCGGGCTTACCTCCTTCGGGGGCAACCTCTTCGCCATCCCGCTGCTGGGCCTCGTCATCCCCATGCAGGACGCCATCCTGCAGGGCTGCCTGTGCGGCACGATGATGATTCTCGCGCTGTCGACCCTGTATCACCGCTGGGCGCTCTGGGGGGAAATCGTCTGCCTGGGCCTGGCGTCGGTGCCCGGAGTGCTCCTTGGCGTGGCGTTTCTCCAGCACGCGGGGCCGCGGCTGCTCATGCTCGCCGCCGGGGGGAGCCTCGTGCTCTTTCTCCTCTGGCAGTATATTTCCGGCCGCCTCCATGTGGCGGAAGAGCCCATTTCCCGCTGGTGGAGCCTGCCCCTGGGCTTTGCGAGCGGCATCATGATGGGCGCGGTGGGCATGGGCGGCCCGCCCTTCGTGCTCTATGCCTACCTGCGCCACTGGAGCAAGGAAAGCACCATCGGCGGCGGCAGCCTGACGGCCATCATCACCATGCTGGCGGTGCTCCCCGCGCAATGGGAGGCGGGCCTTTACACCGCGCCGGTGCTCAAGGCCGCCATCGTCGGTGCGGTGTTCAGCGTGTGCGGCATCTTGGCGAGCCTGCCCCTTGTCCACAGGATCAACGCGCAGCTCTTCCGGCGGCTGCTGCTCATCATGATTGGCGTTTCGGCGCTGATCCTGCTCGCGCGCGGGCTGTTCGCCTGACGGGGCGCTCGTCTGGTGTTGTGACGGGGTCAGCCGTGATGCGCGGCGGGGTTAAACCGCACAGCAAACTTTCGCAAGTTCGTAGGGGGCAGATTGCCGGTACGGCAGGGGGCCGGGCTCGTGTGCGCCGGCACGCGGCCTCGAGACGGCTACAGGCCTGGGCGCCTGTTTACGTCGACTTTTTGGCGACAGACCGGGCCATCGGGCGTGGAATCGCCGCAGAGGCAGCTTTTAGCCGCTCAGCCCCTTGGCGGCCATGGAGAAGAGCTCAGCCGGCCCTAGAGCAGGGCGGCGGCTCCTGAGAATGCGGACAGCTTCGCCGCGGCGCTCAAGCAGGAGCCGGGCCGCCTCCTGCGTCACCTGCGCGGTCTGCCTGATCTCGGGCTCCGTGAGGATGAGGCATTTCCATTCTTCTGCCTCGAGCGAGGGAACTGTGAGGGAAAGCATGGCGCCAAGGCCGGGCCAGAGGCCGCCGCTTCCCGCATGTTCATGCACGGCATTGGTCATGAAAACGCTTGCCCCGGCGTCATGGCAGCACAGTTCAAAAAGTGCCGCCAGCACTTCGGCCTTGCGGGCGGCCGTTTGCGCCCGCGAATACTGGCGTCCCAGTTCCTCGATGCGCAGCCCCAGGCTTTTGGTGTCCGCTTCCAGCGCACCGGTATGGCGGGGATAGGCGTCACTCACACACCTGAAGGGCAGACCGCTTTCACGCGCCGCCTGTTCAAGGCACTGCGCGACGATGCTGTTGTCATACTCGCTGTTCCAGCGGATGAACAAGGTGGTCCTGTCCACCGGCGGTTGCAGACCGGGCACATAGGACTTGCCCTCCAGCACGATGGAAGGGATGTCAAGCATCCCGAGCTCGTCCATCACCCTCGCCTTGGCCCCCACGGGCACACAACCTTCGGCATCCTCATTGGGTCCCGCGCCGTTCCGTGAGGCGTTGACGGACAGCAGCCACGCCACAGGTTCCCCCAAAAGGTCGAAACAGCCCCCGGCAAAGCCGCCAGAGGTGCCGGGCAGGTCATCTTCCTCCACGCAGACATGGGCAGGCCAGCGACGGCGCACCGTGTCCATCATGGCGAGGGCCGTGGCAAGGGAAAAGGCGCACGCCGTCGGGGCGGTCCCCTGGCCGGAGATTCGCCCGAAGATTTGCGTTGCAAAACTTTGCGGGGCCAGGCAGCGCATGCCCCGGGCGCGCTCCATCAGGGCTTTTTCATACGGAGTGAAGCCATGTGGCGTACTTGCCGTGCCCGTGCCGCCGTCACCTGTGGTGATGACAAGCAGATTTCCTTCGACCCTTATGGAGGCCACGCTCAGGTCCATGGGGCACGCCTCATCCAGAAGGGCCAGGAGAACGGCGAAGCCTCCGGAATCTTCCTGCACGAGTCCCGAATGGGAAAAGGCGTGCCCTATGCCGATGTGCCCGGCTATGCCGATGACGCCGCGCCGGCAGCCGGATGGCTTGAGACGCATGGTGTTTCCTCACATAAGGCAGAGCGACAACCAGGGAACAAAGGCGAGCACCGCCATGGAGGCTATGAGCGCCCCCACATAGGGCAGGATGGCATAGCTCAATTTTTCGATGCTGATACCCGAGATACCGCAGGCGACGAACAGGTTCACCCCCACAGGCGGCGTGCAGAAACCAATGGATATGCCGACGATCATGACGATGCCGAACTGGATCATGTCCACGCCCGCGGCTGTGACCAGCGGCTGCAGGAGCGGAGTGAGGATGAGGATGTTCGCGAGAGCGTCCATGAAGGTGCCCATCACCAGAAGCAGGAGCATGATGGCGGCGAGCAACAGGTATTTGTTGCCGACCAGCGAGGAAAAATGCTCCACCAGGAGGTCGGGCAGGTTGTAGATCATGAGCAGTTGCCCGAAGGCTGTGGCCGTGGTGATAACGATGAAAATCGAAACAGTGGTGAGCGTGAAGGACTTGAGGATGTCCACGACCTTGGCCCAGGTGAGCGTCCTGACGATCAGCCCCTCGGCAATGAACGCATAGGCGACCGCGATGGCGCCCGCCTCCGTGGGTGTGGTGATGCCGCCGTATATGCCGCCCAGCACGATGACGGGCACCATGAGCGCGTATTTGGCCTCCCAGAAGGCCCGGAGGATTTTCGGCAGGGGTGCGCGCGCCGCTTCCGGCTTCAGGTGCTCGCGCCGGGCGATAAAATAGCTCATGAGCATGAGCATGACCGCCACGAATACCCCGGGCACGATGCCGGCGATAAAAAGGTCGCCCACGGAGGTGTTGGAGGTCGTCCCATAGATGATGAGCGGCACGGAAGGCGGGATGATGACGCCAAGGCAGCCGCTCGCGGTGTTGACCGCCGACGCGAACGACTTGCTGTAGCCCTCATTTTCCATGGCCGGGATCATGATGCCGCCCACGGCGGCCACGGTGGCCGGGGCCGACCCGCTCAACGCTCCGTAAAACATGCAGGTCAGCACGGAAACATGGGCGAGGCCACCACGGATATGACCCACGAGACACTTGGAAAAGTTGAGCAGGTCCCTGGCCATCCTGCCCTTTTGCATGATTTCTCCCGAAAGGATGAAAAAGGGAACGGCGAGCAACGGAAAGGAGTCCAGCGAGAGGACGAGCTTCTGCATCAGGAATTCAGGGGGCAAGTCCCCTGTGAGAATGGCCGCCGCCACGCTGGCGCCGAGAGCAACGCCAATGGGGACGCTCAACAGCAAAAAGATAACGAGGGTCGCAATGGCGAAGACTATAGGCAGTTCCATTTTATTCCCCGTGGTTTCCGTGCTGCTTTTTGAGGACGCGGAAAAAGTTTTGCAGGGCGCGGCAGCCCATGCAAAACATGCCCAGTGGCACGAATGCATAGACAATCCACATGGGCAACAGCATGGCAGGCATTACCTGGTTGGTCTCATAGACAAAAATTGTCATTTTAATACCCCAGACGACCATGAGCGCGCTGAAGGCGGCGGTGACGAGCGGGGCGAAAAGCGGCAGGAACCTGCGAAAAATTCGGGGACCATTCGTCTGGAGCGCCGTGATGGCAAGATGCCTGTCATGTTGTTCCACATAGCTGACGCCGATGAACACCGCGGCAATGAACAGATAGCGCCCCAGCTCCTCCGGCCAGTCCAGCGAGGCTTCCAGAAAATAGCGAAAAATGACCTGGAGGATGATTGACGCGCACATCAGGAGCATCAGGCTTATGGAAACCACGGCTTCAAAGCTGTTCAACAGACGGCGCATGGGCGTCTCCTCATGGCATGAAATGACGTGTGCCCCACGCACGGCGCGGGAAATGTCCCAAGGGCCTGGACAGGCACAAAATCACCGGGCCGGGCGCGCATCCCGGCGAAAGCGCTCCACCTGCCTTTCGCCGGGATGCCGGAACTTCTATTTCTTGCCCTTTGCCACTGTGTCCTTGATTTCCTGCACCACTTCCGGAGGCACAGCGTCAGCGAACTTGGCATAGATGTCCTTGTTCGCGTCCACCCAGCGCTGCCGTTCCTCGGGCGTGAGCTCAATGACCCGCCCGCCATTTTCCTTGATCTTTTCGATGATCATGGCCTCATTGTTGCGGATGGTATTCCGCTCGAACTTCTGCATCTCGGCAAAGGATTCCTTCACCCACTGCTTTTCCTGGTCCGTCAGTTTGTTCCAGAAGGGCTTCGACATCACCACCATGTGCGGACTGTAAAAGCTGTTGGTGAGGGTCACGTTCTTGGTGATTTCGGGAAAGTTGTTGAAATAGGCAAGGTTGAGGTCAATGTCTATACCGTCCACGGTCTTTTGCTGCAGCGCGGTATACACCTCGCCCCAGGCCACGGGGGTCGGGTTCATGCCCAGTTCCTTCAACAGCTCCTGATGGGCCTTGGAGGCGGTTGCGCGGACCTTCATGCCCTTGGCGTCCTCNAGCTTCTCCACGGGNNTGTCGGTGAACAGATTGCGGAAGCCGANCTCGATAAAGCCCAGCCCCATGATATTGTTCTTGTCAAGNGCCGTGAGCAGCCCTTCCCCGAGCGGGCCGTCCGTGATGAGGTCCGCGCTCTCGTAGTCGGGGATGAGCCAGGGCAGGTCGAACATCATCAGCTTGGGGTTGAACACGGAGAAATTGTTGGGAGCGTCCGCACCCATNTGCAAGACGCCCATCTGCAGCCCCTGGACCATGGCGTCAGTGTTGCCGAACTTGGAGCTGTCATAGATGTCCACCTTAAGCGCCCCATTGGAGCGTTTCTCAAGGTCTTTCTTAAAGAGCTCAAAAGCCTGACCCTCTGGGTGCGACGGCACATTGGGGTGCGCCACNTTGATGGTCTTGGCCGCAAACGCCACGCCCGACAACATGAAGACGAGCCCCACACACAACGCCAAAAGCTTGCAAACCCTCATCGTGCCCTCCTTGTGGACAGATGTTTGAGGTCCCCGAATCGCCTGCCGGCGGCAGGCTTGCCTACGTCATCAGGCGCCGTCCCATGACGTCACCCGCGTGTCCCCCTGCGTGCATTGTCCTGCGCCTCTTACTGGACAGCGGAGAATCCANAATGCATATTGAGCACAAGTTTTTCTCTGGCGCCCTCCTCCAGTCCCGGTGGGTATGTGAGGATNNGNTTTCGTTCAAAATTTCACATGGCCGCCGCCAGACGCCCCGGCCCCAGATTTAGCACATTTGCCACTGGGCACCTTTAACGGGGTCTTACTGTTGAATGTCAACATTTCTTATGTCTACTGATTTCCTGCCAGTGTCAAGACCTTTCGAGGCTTTGGCTGAGGTGGACCGACACCTCTTGCAAACGGCCAGAATACCTTGATTATTTTTTCACAATGGTGGTTTGAANGTAAAGCGTTCCAGCGTTCTGCCGCCCATCCGCAGCGATGGCGGACAAGGGTCGAAACTCCTTTTCCATCCGCGAGAATGCAGGTATATTCCTCCATACGCGATGTTTCNGCCCGCTTTGCGCGNGGGCTCGCANTCCCGGCATCCACCAGGCGCAGAGATGCCCANGTGGGTGGCTCTCCCGCAAACCCGGCGAAGGAGCACTGAAGATGAANGGCCTTGAGCTTGCNCGCGCCTTCTACGCCGNCTGCCGCNNCGCACTGNTGGCGGCCATCCCNGATGTCATGGCNCAGGCCGCCGCGGGCCTCGTCGGCGAAGGCTCGGAATGTTTCGGCTGCGACGATGCNACCTCGCAGGACCACGATTTTGGCGCGGCCTTCTGCCTCTGGNTGCCGCGGGAGGTGCTNCGGGCGCAGGCGCAGCGNATCGAAGCCGCCTTCGCCGCGCTGCCNGCGGAATTTGCNGGCTTTCCCTCAAGGCTCNNNCCCGGCGCGCGCCAGGGGCGGGTGGGCCCNCTTTCCGTGGANGGNTTTTACGGCTTNTTCACCGGNCTTGACGCTCCGCCGGAAAACTGGCGCCAGTGGCTCGNCANCCCCGAACATAATCTCGCCGCCGCCACCAACGGCGAGGTGTTCGAGGATGCGGCCGGCCGCTTCACGGCCTGGCGCNAGGCCCTGCTCGCCTACTATCCCCGCGATGTCTGGCTGAAAAAGCTGGCGACAAGCGCCATGCTCACGGCGCAGGCCGGGCAGTACAACCTGCCGCGGGCCCTCGGGCGCGGCGACGCGCCCTCGGCCATGCTGGCNGCGGCCCGTTTTGCGGAGGCGGCGCTTAGCCTCGTCTTTTTGCTCAACCGCCGNTACATGCCCTTCTATAAATGGGCGCCGCGCATCGGGCGCAGGCTCCCGGTGCTCGGCGCGACCATCGGCTCCGTGCTGGACGCCCTGGCCGCGCATCCCCTGCGCGGGCCGNNGGACNTGGACGTGGTGGAGCCCGTGGAGGCCTTTTGCGCCGAAGCNGCGGAGCAGCTCCGCTTCACGGGGCTGAGCGACGCGCCGGATGCCTGGCTGTGGGCCCACGGGCCGCGCATCATGGCGAAGGTGAAGGAGGCCGAAATCCGCCGCCTCAACCTGCTGGACGCCGGGTCCGTGCGCCAGCAGCCAAAGGAAAAAGCCGTAGCGCCGGAGGCGGCCGTGCGCGAGGGCCTTGACCTTCTGCGCGCGGGCAACGTGCAGGAAGCCGCCGCGGCACTGGAGGTGGCGACAGCTGCAAGCTGGGAAGATACGCCGGAGCACACGCGCCTGCGCGCGCTGGCGCTGGACGGCCTCGGCCGGGCGCGGCTGGCCCTGGGCGACGCGGCGGCAGGGATTGCGGCCCTGCGCGAGGCCGTGGAACTGGCTGCCGGCGACGGCGAGGCCCTGCTGCCCCTGCGCTGCGGCCTGCTCCAGAATCTCTGCTTCGCCCTGTCCGAAAGCGGCGCCACGGAAGAAAGCGCGGCCGTGGGCGGGGAGGCGGCGAAACTCGCCGAACAGCTCTACGGGCCTGAGTCCCCTGAGCTTGCGGGCGCGCTGCTCAGGCTTTCCGCCGCGCCCTACAAGGCGCGCGACTTCGCCGCCGCCGAGGCGCTCATCCTGCGCGCAAAAGCCATCTGGGAGGCGCAGCAGGGCCCAATACCGCAGCAGGTGGGCACCTGCCTCAACAATCTCGGCCGCATCCACGAGGAGACGGGCGACATGGCGGGCGGCATCGCCTTTCACCGGGAGGCCGTGGCCTTCCGCCGCACGCAGGCGGACAGGGGCGACCTCGCCTTTTCGCTGGGCAATCTCGGCGTGGCCCTGGCGCAGGACGCACAGTGGCCCGACGCCGCCGCCGCGCTGGAGGAGGCGCTCGCCCTCTATGCCGCCCTCGGCAAGGGCGAGAGCCGCGAAGCCAGGGGCTATGCGGCCAATCTCGACATTTGCCGCCGCGCCCTGCGGGAAGAATCAAACAGCTAGGAGACTGTCATGGAAATAAGCCCCGAACGCGAGGCACTGCTTAACGAAATCATCGAACGCGAGCTTGCCATGTTCCTGGCAACGCCCAACGAAGGCGGCGTGGCCTCGTGCCAGCAGCGGCCCGACACCTTTCGCGTCATGCGGCGCATGGCGCACATCACGCATGAGGACGCGACCCTCCAATCCTACTTGGAGGACCTGCGCGCCGCCGAGGAAAGCGGGCGCAACTTCATGCTGGAAAAGTACGCGCGCATGGACGACCGCCTGCCGCCGCTCTCCGAGAGCCCCCTGCTGGACGAAATCGCCGATGCGGAAGACGAATTCATGGACGAAGCCGCCAAGGCGCGCCCGGAGCGCATCCGGCGCAACGGGCCGGACATGTTCCGCCGCTACCTGCGCTGCGAGCTGGAGACCCTTTCGCCCCAGACGCTGGCCCTCTATGCCGAGGAAGTGAGGCGCGCCAGGGCGGCCGGCCGCAACCTTGCGCTGGAGCGCCACCAGTGGCTCGCCGATTACATGGCCGCGCATCCGCGCGGCTAGGGGAGAGGCAGCGAGCAGCGCATTTCGTGGGCGTGGCAGGGGGCCGCCCCCTCCCGCCTTGGAGTAATGGGGGCGAGGCTGAGGTCGTCCGCACGCCCTGCGGAGGGGTTCAGGCCTGGTCCCCTTTTTCGCTTCTTTCATATTCGGCGATTTCCACCAGATTCCCTGCGGGATCGCGCAAATAGACGCTCCGCATGGGCCCCAGGGCGCCCTGGCGACGGACGATGCCCAGGCCCGGCACAAGGGGTGCCCCGGCAAGTTGCCGCATCACGGTTTCGATAGCCGCATCCGTGATGAGGCAAAAGTCTCCCGCACCGCCGACAAGCTCAGGGCTTTTTCTCACAAGGCGTATGGAGCCCGTGGCGAGCTGGCAGAGATGGCCGTCGCCGGACGGGACGCCCTCCAATCCGAGGATTTCGGCATAGAACCGCAATGACGCTTCCATGTCGGGCGCCAGCAGGGTGAGGCTGTCCAGCCGGGGAAGCGCTCCGGGTGTGGCGGGGCCGAAACCGAGCCCTATCCGGTTGCCGTCAGAGTCTTGAACCAAAAGTCCCCCGGTGCCCGCCTCCCATGCGGGCGCCTGCGGGAAATATTCCTGAAAAGGCTCCGTGGGGCCGGGATAGACGAGGCTGAAGGCCTGATGCCCCGGCGTGGGATGCAACGCCACGGGTGAAAGGGTTGGCGGATATTCGTGAATATTGATTTTCTGCTGCCCAATCCTGGCGACGCCCCGGCCTTTTTCAACGAAAATCTGCACCTCGGGGAGCTGAGCATAAAACTCCAGCGCACCCGGCAGGTTTTCAGTATCGATGACAAGATGGTCGAGCCTGAGCAGGCGAAAAGTTTTCATCCCCTTCCCTCCTGAGCTTTTCCCCGATTTTTCCTTTGCGGAAGCGGCCCTCCTGGCTGCAAAGGACGATTTATCGCCGCTCCCCTGCTGTGGCAGGTGATGCGTGCAAAGACGCCCGGCTCTCTCGGGCCCTCGTGCTTCAGGAAAACTCCCGCCTTCGCACGCCCCGCGGCCCCACTCGATTGCCCTAGGGCCGCTCCCTCCTCTGCGGCGCCCTGTCAGCCTTCGTGACAATCTATATTTGATTTAATCAAACACTTTTGGCTTTTTTTCGATTTGACAGGACAGCACCAGCCACATGATACCAATTTCACAAAATCACGGCCGGCTGGGCACCGGCCGACGCAATGCCCGGCGCAGGGCGCACCGTCATGCGGACAGCGGCGGCGCGGCACGGGCGGAAGCAGCGAGGGTCCTCGTCATGACAGAAAAAACCGTTCCCCAAGCGGGCGCGGCGGCGACAAAAAAACCGCTCTCGCCCATGTATCTGGTGCACACGGCCATCTGCCTGCTCATCACCTTCGGTTTTGGCCAGCTTACGCCCTTCGGGCCGCTCACGCCGCTCGGCATGAACCTCATCGGCATCTTCCTGGGCGTGCTCTACGGCTGGATATTCATCGAAATCGTCTGGCCGAGCCTGCTCGGCCTCCTCGCGCTCATGCTTATCGGCGGCATGAAGCCGGGGCAGCTCCTCAACAAGAGCTTCGGCGACCCCATCGTGCAGATGATGTTCTTCATCTTCGTTTTCTGCGCGACCATCAATTATTACGGGCTCTCCAAGTTCATCTCGCTCTGGCTCATCACCCGCAAGTGTGTCGCCGGGAAGCCGTGGCTCTTCACCTATGTTTTCATGGGCTCCATCTTCATCCTCGGCGGCCTCACCTCGGCCTCGCCCGCGGCCATCATCGGGTGGTCCATCCTCTACGGCGTCTGTGACGCCTGCGGCTACAAGAAGGGCGAGGGCTACCCCACCATGATGGTCTTCGGCATCGTATTCGCGGCCCAGGTGGGCATGTCGCTCATCCCCTTCAAGCAGGTGCCGCTCACCGTGCTCGGCGCCTATGAGAGCATGAGCGGCGTGACCATCGACTACGCGAGTTACATGCTCGTGGCGCTGGTCATCTGCGCGCTGTGCTCCGCCGCCTTTATCCTGCTCGGCAAGTACATCTTCCGGCCGGACATGAGCAAGCTGCTCAGGCTGGACGCCGAAAAGCTGGACACCGAAGGCGCGCTCCAGCTCAACAAGGTGCAGAAGATCGTGCTCGTCTTCCTCTTTTTGCTGGTGCTGCTCCTGCTCGCGCCCAACTTCCTGCCCAAGGGCTTCTTTGTGACGAAGTTCCTGCGCTCCATCGGCAACACGGGCATCGTCATCCTGCTCGTCACCGTCATGGCGGCCATGAAGGTGGACGGCAAGCCCCTGCTCCGCTTCAAGGCCATGGTGGATTCGGGCGTCACCTGGGGCATCATCCTCCTGCTCGCCATCGTGCAGCCGCTGGCCGCGGCCATGGCGCATACGGACAGCGGCATCACCGCCTTCCTCATGAACGCCATGGAGCCCATCTTCAGCGGCAGCACCCCGCTCACCTTCGCCATCATCATCGGCTTCGTGGCAACGGCGCTCACGCAGGTGATGAACAACGGCGCCACCGGCATCGCGCTCATGCCCATCGTGCTCAGCTATTGCCAGGCCTCGGGCGCGGCGCCGGACCTCGCGCTGATGATGGTGGTCATGGGCTGCCACTTCGCCTTCCTCACGCCGGCGGCCAGCGCCAGCGCGGCCCTCTTGCACGGCAACGAATGGGCGGATGCCAAGTCCATCTGGCGCACCGCGCCACTGGTCATCCTCGTGTCGTGGGTCGCCACGGCCATCGTGGTGGTCACCCTGGGGGCGGCCGTGTTCTAGGCTTTGACAGCTCCCGTGCGGTCCTCCGCCGGGGCGCTTCCGGAAGGCCGGGCCCTGCGCCCGGCCTTTTCCTTGTGCGCACTCCGGGAGCCGGTGATCTGCCTCGCCTTGCGCCAGACGGCTTCCGCATCCAGCGAGGGCAGGGAGAGGAAGAAGCCCTCCAGCGCAGCCATGAAGGCCTGCGCCTGCGGGCTCACGTGCTTGTTACGGCGCACAAGGATGCCGTAGAGCCGGTTGGGAAAGAGGTGGTCAAGCGGCAGCGCGCCTATCTGCTCCCATTCCGCCCCGAAATTGGTGGCCTGGAGACAGAGCTCGTCCATGATGGCAACGCCGAGGCGCTGCCACACATAGCGCATGATGAGGTGATAATTGTTGACGCGGATGACCGCGTTTTTCCTGATGAAGTCGCCCATGCCCGAGGTGCGGCACCAGCAGCCGAGATCGTCCGGGTCCCCGTCATTGCCGAAGGCCACATAGGGGAGCCTGCGCAAATCCTCGATGGCCGGCACGGGCGGGATGTTCCACGGGTTGTCCCGGTGCATGACGAGCATGGGGCGCGCCTTGAACACCACGGAGAGCCTGTCGTCCGCCGGTTTTTCAATGACGGGCAAAAGCCCGAAGTCCACACGGGATTCCGCCACCATTGCGCGCACATCCGAGGAGAGCCCCCTCTCGAGGGAGAGCTGCACACCGGGATTGTGGCGCAGAAATTCCACCGTCGTCGATACGGCAAGGCTGGCGATGGGGAGCGTGGCCGCCACGGTGACCGCGCCCTTGAGCTTGCCGTCCGCGCTGCCCACCGAGGCGCGCATGCTTTGCAGGGCCTCGAAGGTGGTGATGGCCCAGTCGAGGAGCCTGGTGCCCTCGGGCGTGATACGCAGGGATTTTTTGTAGCGGTCGAAAAGCACGGTGTTGAGCGACTCTTCCAGCGAGCGCAACTGATAACTGATGGTGGAGGGATTGCGGTGCATGTGCTCGGCGGCGCGGCGCACGCTNCCCGTCTTGGCGACCCAGTAAAAACCGCGCAGCCACTGGAGAAAATCGCCGTTGAGCTCGTCGATCATCGGGCGTTCCCCCTGTTGGATTTTTTTCCACAATGCGTGATTTTTATTGATTTGACAATACAGCTCCGGCGTATGATTTTTCCTTCACAAAGTCATGAAGTCCGGGCGGCCCCGCTGGGGGGCCAGCCCAAGCCCGGACGATGAAGTGTCCGCACACCTTCACACCAGGATACCGGCATGAGAACGACCAGGCACAGTCTGGGCACGCTCGTNGAAACCGACGTGCTCGTCATCGGCTCCGGGGCATCCGGCTGNGGCGCCGCGCTGGGCGCGCGCGACCAGGGCCAGGATGTCGTCATCATCGACAAGGGCAAGCTCGAGAGCTCGGGCTGTATCGGCGGCGGCAACGACCATTATATGGCCGTTCTCAACGAACAGGGCGANCCNTTCGACACCGCCGANGACCTTGTGAAATTCTANGCCAAGCCGCTCAACGGCTGGACGCCCACCATGCTCNTCAACGGCTGGTACAACCACATGCCGCACTTCCTCGACATTCTCGGGGCCGCGGGCGTGGACTTCGGCCGCAACCCNGACGGCACNTATGTGCGCACCCAGGGCTTCGGNCAGCCGGGGCGCTGGTGGGTNCACATTTCCAACGGCATGACCATCAAGCGCGTCATGGCGCGCCTCGTGCGCGAGAGCGGCGTCAACGTGCTCGACCGCATCATGGCCATGCGCATCCTCACNGACCACGGCAAGGCCTGCGGCTGCCTCGGCTGGAACGTGCGCACCGGCGAATATGTCATCATCCGCGCCAAGACCGTGGTTTCCACCCAAGGGCGCTCGGCCACGCGCGGCACGGACAATTCCACGCACAACGCCTACAACGTGTGGATGTATCCCTACAATACCAGCGCGGGCGTGGTGCTGGGCTACGAGGCCGGCGCGGCCGTGACCGAGCTCGACACCTACCAGCGCGCCACNCTGCTNCCCAAGGGNTACGGCTGCCCCGGCATGAACGGCATCAACAGCTCNGGCGCGCANGAGCTCAACGCGCTGGGCGAGCGCTTCATGTGCAAGTACGACCCCATGTGCGAGAACGGCGTGCGCAACAACCAGATTCAGGGCACCTTCCAGGAGCAGATGGAGGGCGCGGGNCCGCCGTTCTATATGGACATGCGCCATGTGGACCCGGCCGTGGTGCATGAGCTCCAGTATGTGCTCATGCCCGGCGACAAGGCCACCTNCGGCGACTGGGCCGACTGCACGGGCACGGATTTCCAGCACAAGCTGCTCGAGGTCGAAATCGGCGAGCTCATCTTCGGCGGGGCCATCGCGGTCAACGACCAGTTNGAGTCCAGCCTGCCCAACCTCTTCAACGGCAGCGTGTTNCTCTANTGCTCCGGGGCCATGTGCGGCGGCTACGAGGCCGGNCGCCAGGCCGCCATGCGCGCCTCCGGCATGGGCGAGGCGGGCCAGGTGGACGAGGACANGGCGAAAACNGTCANGGACCNGNTTTTCGCGCCCATGGCCGNGCCCGNGGGCGACCCCGTGGGCTATCAGGAGCTGGAGCAGGCCATCCGGAACGTCATGGANTACTACATGGGCTTCCGCCGCTCCATGGCGGGNATGGAACGCGCGCTCGAAAAGATCCGCTTCCTCACGGGCCAGGCCGACCGGCTGCACGCCGACAGCCTGCGNGAGCTCATGCGCTGCCACGAGAGCCGGGACATCCTCGCCGTGTGCGAGCTGGCCATCCAGGCCACCATGGAGCGCAAGGAGTCGGGCCGCTGCGTCTATCGCGTGCGCGAGTTCCCGGACCTCAATCCCGAAATGGCAAAGCCGCTCCTNCTCATCAAGGAGGCCGACGGCCCCCGCTTCCAGTGGGGCAAGGCGCCGCTCTTGTAATCAATCCTGCCGCAAGGAGTTCATAGATGCCTCCCAAGTACAGCCGAGAATTGCGCGAGCCCGTCGCCCACGGCCCGCGCCTGAAGGAACAGTTCCGCACTTCGCCCTGTGAGGGCGCCTGCCCCGCCGGGAACTCCATCCAGAAGATGCAGGCTCTCGCCGAAAAGGGCGACTTCACCGAGGGCCTGCGCTATCTCAGGGCAAAGAATCCCTTCCCCGGCATCACCGGCCGGGTCTGCCCGCACTTCTGCATGGGCGCCTGCAACCGCAACAACCTCGAGGGCGCCGTCAACACCCGNGCCCTTGAGCGCGCCTGCGCCGACATGGCCGAGCGCGGGGCCGTGCTCTTCCGCAACCGGCCNNCCACGGGCAAGAAGGTGGCCGTCATNGGCGGCGGCCCCGCNGGCCTGACCAGCGCCTACTTTCTCGCNCTGCTCGGCAATGCCGTGACCATCTACGAGGCCGAGCCCATGCTGGGCGGCGTGCCGCGCTACGGCGTGCCCAATTTCCGCCTGCCGCGCCATGTGGTGGACCGCGAGGTGGGCCTCGTGCTCGAGACCGGGGTGCGCGCCCATGTGAACACCCGCGTGGGCGTGGACATCACCATGGATGAAATCCGCGACCGCTATGACGCCATCATCATCGCCACGGGCGTNCCGGCCGAGAACAGCCTGCCCATCCCCGGCGCGGAAAAGGCNGTGCGCGCGGTGGAATTTCTGCGCGAATCGGCCCTTGGCCGCAATACCGGAAAAATCGGCAAGAAGGTCGTNGTCATGGGCGGCGGCGGCGTGGGNTTTGACTGCGCCNTCACGGCCAGGCGNCTNGGCGCNGANGANGTGCANGTCATCTGCCTNGAAAAGGCNGGNGAGATGCGCGCCCCGNNNGANGACCTGGAGCTCGCNGCCAANGAGGGCNTCCAGNTTCACAACTGCTGCACCATGTCCGGCATCCGCACGGAAAATGACAAGGTGACNGGNGTGGANTTCTATGANGTGAAGGAATTNCGCTTCGACGACGCCGGGCGCCCGGTGTTCGAGCCGCTCCCNGGCGGCAGCCANACNCTTGAGTGCGACACGGTCATCTTNGCCGTGGGCATGAAGACGGACCTTGGCTTCCTCGGCGAGAANGCGGGCGGCGTCGAGCTCAACCCGCGCCGCTGGATTGTGGTGGACAAGCAGCAGGCNACCTCGCGCCCCGGCGTNTGGGCCGCGGGNGACGTGTCCGCCGGGCCGGNCTCCATCGCCCGCGCCGTGGGNGACGGACGCCGNGCCGCCTTTGCCGTGCACGCCGCCCTCACAGGCGAGGANGCGCGCGTCTGGATCATCAATGAGGAAAACACGCTGGAGCCCCGCGACGACATGGCCGGCACGGCCGACCCCTATGTGGTGCCCTTTGCGGAAATCTACGGCGTCTCCCAGTACGCGGAGGCCCAGCCCGAGAAGGAAGCCGTCAATACTTGCGCCAAGGCCTTCGCCGAGCTCAACCTGGGTCTTACCCGCGAGCAGGCCGAGGCCGAGGCCGCGCGCTGTATGCACTGCGGCCACTGCAAGGCCTGCGGCACCTGCGTGGACGACTGCCCCGGCTATGTGCTCGAAATGGTGCCCTTCCGCAGCATCGAGCGCCCGCAGGTGGAGCACGGCGACGAATGCTGGCACTGCGCCAACTGCCGCACGAGCTGCCCCACCGGGGCCATCGCCTTCACCTTCCCGCTCAGGATGCAGGTCTAGCCAGCACAGATACACGATGGGGGAACACCCGCGCCGGCAGTACGGGCCTGTCGGCGCGGGACTGGTTGGAGCGCCCGGACGGCATGAATGGGGGTTCGTCATGCTTTCCTGTATTTTCAAATCCAGAAAACTTGTCCTGGGCTTCCTGGCGGCTGCCCTGACAAGTGCGGCCCTTGTGGGCGCGCCGCTCAAGGCCGAGGCCATCGACTTCAAGGCCCACGGCTGGTGGCTGTTCAGCGCCCAGTACGGCCAGAACGGCAACTTCAGCAACAAGGGCCACACGGGCTACGACAATCTTGAGGATGACTTCGAGGCCCGCTCGCGCGTACGCCTCCAGTTGGACGCCGTGGCCTCCGAAAACGTGAGCGGCCAGGTCTATTTTGAAATCGGCAAGTTCATCTGGGGCAAGGCCAAGGACCCGCAGGGCGGCGGCGCGCTCGGCGCGGACGGCACCATCGTCAAGCTCAAGCGCGCCTATATCGACTGGATGGTGCCCCAGACCGACCTTTCCGTGCGCATGGGCATCCAGGCCTTCCGCTCCCCCTATTTCGCGCTCGACGGGCCGACGGTGCTCACGGCCGACGGCGCGGGCATCACGGCCAACTACAAGATCAACGACAATGTGAGCGTCACCGGCTTCTGGATGCGTCCCTACAACGACAACTACATTTCCGAAAGCGGCCGCCAGGACGGCTTCCTCGACAATACGGACTTCGGCGGCCTGTTCATCCCGCTGCGCTTCGACGGCGTTGCCATGACGCCCTGGGGCATCTACGGCGCCATCGGCCCCAATACCTTCCGCACCGACAAAAAGCCCGCCGAAGGCGACAACCGCTTCTTCGGCCAGCGCATCAACGGCGTGGACGGCAACTACTTCATGAGCGGCATGTTCCCGCTCATGGCCAACAAGACAGCCATCAACCGCAAGACGCCCAGCGAATACGGCAACGCCTGGTGGGGCGGTCTCACGGGCGAGCTCACCTTCTGGGACCCCTTCCGCGTGGCCTGGGAATTCACCTACGGCAGCGTGGACTGGATGAATGACGCGGCCATGAACCGCAAGGGCTGGATGGGCGCCCTGCTCTTCGAGTACAAGCTGGACTGGGGCATCCCCGGCCTCTATGGCTGGTATTCCTCGGGCGATGACGACGACCTCGGCAACGGCTCCGAGCGGATGCCCTACATCGTCAACGACTTCGGCGTCTCCGGCTTCTCGGACACCTTCGCCGGCCCGGACATCAACGGCCTCGAACGCGACCGCGTCATGGCCAACACACTCATCGGCACTTGGGGCGTGGGCGCGCGCCTCAAGGACATGAGCTTCCTGCCGAAGCTGCGCCATACCCTGCATGTGAGCCTCTGGGGTGGCACCAACAGCTCCGGCATCCTCGAGAAAATCCACGACCGCACAGGCAAGTGGATGTCGCCCAACGTCAACGACTCTACCAACTTCGTGGTGCCCGTGGGCCGCGACAACATCTACCTCACGGACAAGGACTACGCCCTCGAGATGGGCCTGCTCAACCAGTACAAGATATACGAGAACCTCTCCGTGAATCTTGAGGCGAGCTACATCCACCTGATGCTCGACAAGTCCGACGACACCTGGGGCCTCGCCACCACGGGCGGCGGCAAGCGCGGCATCCGCGACGCCTGGAACGTGAGCGCGCTCTTTATCTACGCCTTCTAATCCTGCCCATCCCTCCTGCCTCATGTTGCCGGGGCTTCCCGCAAGGGGAGTCCCGGCAACGGGAGAAAACCCCATGATAAAAAGCATCGACCGCGACACCTGCATCGGCTGCGGCGCCTGCGTGCGCATCTGCCCGCTGGACACCCTGCGCATGGGCGAGGACGACAAGGCCTATATCGCCTACCCGGACGACTGCATGACCTGCTTCCTCTGCGAGCGGGCCTGTCCCTCTGGGGCCGTGGACGTGGACCCGCTGCGCGAGGTTTTGCCGCCCACCTTCCCCGACGTGCCCGTCGAGCTTGGCGGAGGCCGCGCATGAAAAGCGACGTGAAAATCAACCGCGTGGAGACGGACCTGCTCATCCTCGGCGGCGGCTCGGCGGGCCTCTGGGCCGCGCACCGCTTCACCGAGCTCATGCCCGGTCGCAAGGTCACCATCGTGGACAAGGGCCCGCAGGACTGGGGCGGCCTCATGACCATGGCCGGCGGCGACTTCGAGGCCGTGCTTCCCCCGGACACGGTGGACGAATGGCTCGAGGACCTCGTGTATTACTTCGACGGCCTCTGCGACCAGCCGCTCATGGAGGCCCTGCTTTCCCGCTCGGCCGACAGAATGCGCGACTATGAGCGCTTCGGCTGCGAATTTTTCCACACCCCGGACGGCAGGCTCAAGAGCGTGCCGCAGCGCGGGCTCCCGCATGTGAAGCTCTACCCCGCGCAGCAAAAGGGCCGCGGCGGCGAGCTCATGGCCAAGAGCCTCGTGGTGCGCCTCAAGGAGGCGGGTGTCACGCGGCTGGGGCGCATCATGCTCACCGACTACCTCGTGCGCGACGGCCGCGTCGTGGGCGCGGCGGGCTTCCACTGCAGAACGGGCGAGGCCTGGATATTCAAGGCCGGGGCCATTATCGCGGCCACGGGCATGGGCGGCTGGAAAACCTCCTACGGCAAGAACACGCCCACCGGCGAAGGGATGCAGATGGCCTTCGAGGCCGGGGCCGAGCTGCAGGACCTGGAATTCTGCCGCGTGTGGAACATGCCGCGCCTTTTCGCCTGGGAGGGGCAGACCCATCTTTTCCCGCTGGGCGCGCGCTTTGTGAACCGGCTGGGCGAAAACTTCATGAGCCGCTATTCGCCCATCCTCGGCCCCAACACGGACCCGCACTTCACCACCATCGGCATGGCGCTGGAGATTCGCGCAGGCCGCGGGCCCATCATCTTTGACGTGAGCGCCCTGCGCGGCGAGGACATGGTCCTGCTCAAGCCGCAGACCGGCTGGCAGAAGCTCAACTATGACAAGCTCTGCAGGCTCGGGCTCGACCTCTTCAAGGACAATACCGAATGGGTGCCGCAGATGACCGTCTCGCATGGAGGCATCCGCGCGGGCATCGACGGCGCGACAGCCGTGGGCGGCCTCTTTGCCGCGGGCACGGCGCGCAGCCTCGAGCCCGGCGTCTATGCGGGCGGCTTCGCCCTCATGACCACGGCGGTGACCGGCTACATGGTGGGCGAGACCGCCGCCGCGTGGCTCAAGGACGCGGACGCGGCCCCGGCCCTTGACGAAAGCGAGGCCAAGGCTTGCCTTGACCGGGCCTATGCGCCGCTGGGACGCACGGGCGCGGATACGCTGACGCCCAAGGAAGTGCTGACAAAGCTCCAGGCCGCGGTCTTTCCCTACGATGTGTCCATCGTCAAGAACGGGCCGGCCCTGGAAAAGGCGCTTACGGAAATCCGGCGCATCAAGGCGGAGGAACTGCCGCGCATGGCAGCGGCCGATCCGCACTACCTGCTCAAGCTGCGGGAGGTCAACGCCATCGCCTTTGTGAGCGAGCTCTATGTGCGCGCCTCGCTCGAGCGCAAGGAGACCCGTGCCGGCCACTTCCGCGAGGATTATCCGCACATGGACCCGGCGGGTCCGGCGTGGCTCTTCATCCGCCACGGCGCGGACGGCGAGCCGGAATTCGTGCGCGAGCGCGTGCCGCTGGAAAAGTGGAAGGTACCGCTCACCCGCTGCTATCAGGACAACTTCAACTTTGTGGCGGCCGAGGAGACGGCAAAAGCGTAGCTTTCGGCAGATGGCGCCTGGAAAAACAGGCCGCGCCCCGAGGGGTACGGCCTGTTTTGCGTTTATGGGTAAGAGAAAGAGGGTTCACGCATCCCGGCCCATCTGTTCGGCCACGGCCAGCGCCTTGTGGCCCTGCATGGCCCCGAATTCATGGACGCCGGTCACAAAAAGCCGCCCCCTGTCCTTCCAGCGCTTCAGCCCCAGCATCTGCCGGTAGGCCTCCGCCGCTCCGGCGAAGGAGCGCGGGAACAGGCTTTCGCCGCACATGAGCAGCATGGCCTCCCGCACCTTCATGTCCCTGAGCCGGTTCTTGCGCGAATACGGATACATCCTGTCCATGGCGCACTTGATGTGGCCGCTGAAATTGTACCAGTAGAGCGGGCTGCAAAAGACGAGCATGTCCGCCTGCTCGAGCCTGGGCCAGAACTCCGCGAAGCCGTCCTCCACCACGCAGGGCTCTCCCGTGCTCCAGCAGCCGTCGCAATGGAGGCAGGCGCCCAGGGGCGTGAGGCCGGAGTGGAACGCGGCCACCGTATGCCCGGCCTCCCGTGCGCCCTCCATGAAGGCGTCCGCCAGAAGCAGGCTGTTGCCGCCCTCACGGGCGCTCCCCGTGACCACGAGGATGTTTTTCTTCTCGCCCGAGCCTTCAGTGGTGAAGGATTCCACATGGATGGGGGTGGTGGAGGAAAAATGCCGGTAAAGCGCGCCGCCGCCCACGGCCAGCGCCGCGGCCGCCCCGGCCACGGTGAACAGCTTGCGGCGCGAGAACTTTCTTGCGGCTTTGTTGCCCCCGGACGCGGTATTTTGCTGGTCAGCCATTCGGTCCCCCTTTTTCAGAGCGAGCGCATCCGCCTGCGGTCCACCATGCGCTCCAGCTCCTCCTCGGAGCAGGAGGCCAGGGTCTCGTCGATATCGGCGAGCACCTCGGCCTTGGCGGCCGCGTCGCGGTTGGCGAAGCGGTAATTGAGCGGATTGAGATAATGTACGCCGTCATAAATGGTGTCGATATCGAGATTCTGCAGGAAGGTGCGCAATTCCTCGATTTTTTCCCGCTCGGAGGCCTCGGTGAACTCGCCGCGTCGCGCCATTTCCGCCACCGGCGTGCCCGCGAAAAGCGTCATGCCCGTGGTGGTGATGCGCCGGGGATGCACCTTGTTGAACATGCGCGCCGTGGCCTCGCCGCTGGCCTTGCCCATGCCCTTGCCGCCCATGCCGAGAATGTAGAAATTGGTATAGGTCATACCCGCATCGTCGAGGCGCAGCAGTTGCTCCACCGTCTCGGCGGAGTCATGGCCCTTGTTCATGAGCCGGAGCACGTCGTCATGGCCGTTTTCCGTGCCGATATAGATGTGCCGGAGGCCGAGGTCGCGCAGTTCGGCAAGCTCGGCGTCGCTCTTGGCCGTGATGTCGTCGATGCGGCCTTGGAGACTCACGCGCGAAAAGCGCGGAAAATGCCTGCGCAGCACTTCGAGATATTCCCTGAGCTTGCGCACGGGCAGCGCCAGCGGGTTGGAGCCGGTCATATAGACGGCCGTATCCGGCGGGAAAAAAGGCTTGTGGACGAGCACCTCGCGCTCCAGCTCTTCCGGCGTGACCGCCATGAAGGGATAGCCGCGCGAGACATAGCAGAAATGGCAGTCATTATAGGTGCAGCCCTGGGTGGCGCGCAGAAGCAGCGAATGGGCCTCCTGCGGCGGCCGCATGGCGGGTTCGGTGAATGCTCTCATCATCCCCCCGAAGGTGGGTTTGAGTTGTGGCGGAGGGCGCGGACGCGCTTCAGGCTCATATTTTTAATATGTGCTAAAAAAGTGTCAAGGCTGCGGCCCGCAACCCTTCCGCGGCGCACGGGGGCCTGCCGTGGCTCCCACGCCGGAAAATGACCGCCCTTGCGGCATTTACAATACTGGCTATTTTAGTAGTATGGGAACAAAAGCCGAAATGGGAGCAGCCGATGATCAAGATTTATATCGACCCTGAGCTCGATTTCCAGCCGAAACTGCCCAAAAACACCCAGTGGACCGATGATGCGGCCGCGGCCGAAATCCTGCTCACACCGGGCAAGGCACCGGCGGAGTGCACGGGCCATGTCATCGCCTGCCGCAATCAGGATGCCGTGAAGCACATGGACAAGGTGGAAATCGCGGCCTACCACGACATCTGGCTGCTCCCGGTCATCCCCACGCTCTGGCAGGCGCGCCTCGACAAGCTCGTGGAATGGGTGTCGGAGCTCAATACGGCGCGCATCGAAAAATCCTGGCTGGAGACGCTCATCGACTCCATGCCGGACATGATCTGGTTCAAGTCCCTCGACGGCCTGCACATGAAGGTCAACCAGGCCTTTTGCAAGGCCGCGGGCAAGACGCGCAAGATGATCGAGGGGCGCGACCACTACTTCATCTGGAACGTGGACCCCGGAAGCGCGGACCACGACGAGACCTGCGTCAACAGCGAGGCCGAGGTCATCAAGGCCAACAAGACCTGCACCTTCAACGAGACCCTCAAGATAGGCGACCAGAAGCGGCACCTGCTCACCTACAAGACTCCCATCCACGACCGCCACGGCCAGATCATCGGCACGGTGGGCGTGGCGCACGACATCACCAATATCCTCAACCTGAGCATGGAGATAGAAATCTTCCTCGAGGCCATGCCCTTCCCCATCATCATGCACAACGAGAAGGGCATCATCACCCACATGAACCAGAAGTTCGCCGACTTTTTCCACGAGCGCAAGAGCGACATCATCGGCGTCAACTACTGGGACTGGAAGAGCTGGTTCTTCACCCATGACGCGGGCAGCCTCGGCTTCATGGACGATGACGAGCAGAAGTTCGTGAGCGTGCGCGAGACGGAGCTCCGGGACATCTTCGGCAATGTGTTCGGCGGGCTCGCCGTGTTCAGCGACATCACGGCGGAAAAGAACCTGGAGATAACCATCCGGCGCAATGCCAGCGAGGACCACCTCACCGGGCTCGCCAACCGCCACGCGCTGAGCGAATATTTCCAGAAGATGGACAAGAACGTCTTTCACCTCCTCTATCTTGACCTTGACAACTTCAAGGCCGTCAACGACCGCTGGGGCCACGAAACGGGCGACATGGCCCTGCGCAAGATAGCCTCGGTCATGCGCGAGACCTTCCCCAACGATTTTCTCGCGCGCCTCGGTGGCGACGAGTTCCTCGTGTGCATCGCGCGCGACATCGGGGATGACGAGCTCGCCGCGCTGGCGGCCAAGGTGCAGGCCAACCTGTCCACATGGTTTGGCTCGCTCGAAAAACTCTCGGACGTGAGCCTTTCCATCGGTATCCGGCCGGCCTGCGACCCGGAATATCCGCTGGAGCAGCTTATCCACGAGGCCGACCAGGCCATGTACGCGGCCAAGCGCAACGGCAAGGCCCAGGCCAAGGTCTGGGAGCCCTAGGCCGCGGCGCCTGGCACCGCTGATTTTTGCATGATTGGCGCTCCCGGCAGATCCCTGCCGGGAGTCGTGCTTTCGGAGGCTTCCCCGCAAAACACCGCACGCCCCTCCCGCGTGCATCTTCTTCCCGCAAACGCGCCCGCGCCGGGCCTTTGCGGCGCGAAAAAATTTTTGCGCCCCGGCACTTGCCAAACGAAAGAAATGTGGATATTTGATTGCGTTCACGAAGTAAGAGGGAGGGTTAATTGCTGTTTTCTGTAACCTGCTGTAAAAGAAACATTTTCTAAAAACACGGCGCAATGGCCCAGGCCCTGCGGGACGGCAGGGGATGGGTTTTTGTCGTCTTTGCCGTGTGCGGCAGGCAGCATCCGAAATTTTGTTTCCCCGATGCGCTTTCCTGGCGCAGCAATGGCGCGGGCCCCGTTTTCCGTTGCAAACGCAACTGCCAGACCTTTTGAGGTACCCATGAGCCAGCTCAGCAAACAGTTCGGCAAAATCAAGACTTCCCTGCCCATCCCCCATCTGCTGAACCTCCAGATAGATTCCTACCGGAAGTTTCTCCAGGAAGGCGTTCCCGAGAACGAGCGCAGCCACGAAGAAGGCCTTGAGGGCGTTTTCCACACGGTCTTTCCCATCGAGGATTTCAACAAGACCGCCAGCCTCGAGTTCGTCTCCTACGAAATCCAGGAGCCCAAGTACGACCAGGCCGAGTGCATCTCCAAGGGCCTGACCTACGAGGCCCCGGTGCGCATCCGCGTGCGCCTCGTCGTCTATGACGCGGACGAGGCCTCGGGCAACCGCACCATCCGCGACATCAAGGAGCAGGACATCTATTTCGGCAC
>JAAUYX010000092.1:0-5410 GCA_014804905.1 Desulfovibrio sp.
GGCCGGCGTTATAACCGTCTTAACTACCGCTCCGTAATGGCCCGCCCCGCAGTGCGGGGCTGGCGCCGGGCCGGGCAACTGGTGGTGGGCAGTACAGGACTTGAACCTGTGGCCCCCGCCGTGTGAAGGCGGTGCTCTACCAACTGAGCTAACTGCCCTCCCGGAGTAATTTTCTTATTCCACTTGGGGCCTTGCGTCAAGGCAAAAGTTCCGTAAAAAAATTTTTACAGAAAAATTTTTCCAAGCATCCGGCATTGCACGAAAAATTTTTTGCGAGTAGGGAAAGACCGCCCGCGCGTCTTGCCGTTCAGCGCAAGCGGTGTTAGTTCTTGCGCCACACGGATGCAAGGACAGGAAATGACGAGCACGCGCGCCTGGGGCCTTTTGCTGGCCCTTGCCTTTCTTCCCCTTCTTCCTGACGCCGCACGGGCGGCGGTCATCGACGGCAACCGCATCATGGACCAGCGCATGAGCGAGAACCTCTGCGCCATCACCTTTGATGACGGCCCCTCGCGCTATACCGGACATCTGCTCGACATGCTCCGCGACTACGGCATCCCGGCCACTTTCTTCCTGCTGGGCGGCAATGCCGAGCGCAATCCCGCCATGGTGCGCCGCATCGTCGAGGAAGGCCACGAAGTGGGCAACCACTCCTGGTCGCACCCCAACCTGCGCACTCTCGCGGCCGAGGCGCAGGAGCAGGAAATCGGCGCCACCGACACCCTCTTGCGCGCGCTCGGCGCAAGCCCCTCCTACCTGAGGCCCCCCTATGGCAACTTCGACGCGCATACCCTGGAAATAGCGCACAATCTCGGCGTGGACGTCATCCTCTGGTCCATGGACAGCCATGACTGGAAAAGCCTGCCGCAGGACTATGCCAAGCTGCGCTCCACCCGCGGCACCCAGTATGAGAGCGGGGATTTGCGCGGCATCTTCCTCTTTCACGATACGCACAAGAGCACCGTGGACGACCTGCCGCGCATCATCGCCAACCTGCTCGCCGGGGGCTGCCGCCGGTTCGTCACGGTAAGCGACTATCTTGCCGCGGCCCCGGACCCGGAGCCGGGGCTGCTCATGACGCGGCGCCCCGCAGCCTCACGGCCGCCCCTTGCCATGCCCTCGCTGGCCGTGCAACACCGCCGCGCAAGGGCCAGGGCACCCCTCGCCATCCCGCTTGCGCGCTGCAGCCGTCCCTGGCAGGCTTCCGCAACTGCGACCGCAACAGCGCCCCGCAAGGCGCCGCAGCCCACGGCAACGCCGCTTGACGACATCGACGACGCCCATGCGGCCGACGATTCCCGCGCCGCCGCGGAAATCTAGTCGCCCTTTCCGCAACAGCATCCGCAAGCTGGCCCGGCGCGGGCCCTGTCAGGCGTGAAAAACTTGCGCCTCGTACCAGAAGAGCCGTGCCTGCGGCAGCCGCCATGTGCCTTGCGGAACGCCCGCCTTGCGGCAGAGATTTTCCAGATAGGCTTCCCGGTCCCAGCCCTGTTCCACCGGGACCTGCGGCAAAAAGACGCCTGTGCGGCCGCCATATTGCAAGGCGAGGCCGTGCCTGCCCACCTCGATACGCTCAGGCTCCGGGCAGGGCGTGAGTTCGTCCAGCACGGAGATTTCAAGGTCCGCCTGCGCCCATTCCCACGCCGTCAGCGGCGGGAAACGCGGGTCTTCCAGCGCAGCGGCCCGCGCCATGCGCCAGACATTTTCCTCCAGCGGCTCGCGGCCCACGATGCTGCCGATGCAGCCGCGAAGATTGCCCGCGAGCGTGATGGTCACAAAAGCGCCGAGCGGCCGCCCGAGCACCGGATGCTCCTCGCGGCCGGGCGCATCCGGGCTTTTCAGTGCCTCGGAGAGACTCGTCACCTGCGGCATCACCGGCTCCGCGCCCACGGCCAGCGCAATGGACTGCCGCGCCAGCCGGGAAAGCCAGGCCCGCTCTTTTTCATCAAGATTGAAGGATACTGCCATCTTGCCCCCTGATTGCAATGTGCGCGCCGCCCGTGCAGACGGCGGCGGGCACGGCCTGGCATTGCGGTTCCGCTCTTTATCCGCGCTCTCTTGCTCCCGCACGCCTCAAGCCCGGCAGGGAAAAGGATACACCCGCCCTTCCCACCTTATGGGCGCACGAAGCTCCGGTCCGCTTGCGGCCGGGGATAGTTCCCCCTTTCCCCTGCAAGCTCCTCAATCGCGCATCGCCTGCCCTCCCTGTGGAACACCGCAAGCCCGCAGCAACCGTCGTGCGGATTGCCATAAACAAGAAATGCCACAACCAGGGGTTGCGGCACCTCTTGAACTTGCCTGCGCCTCCACGGCGCGGCAGGCGTGATGACTAGTCTTCGCCTTCGGCGTGGCCCTGCTTGCCCGCGCCCTTGAGGCCATACATGGTGGTGGAGCCCGAGGACCAGAACTCCAGCACCTGGTCGTTGACGAGGGCGGTGAGGATTTTCTTCACTTCGCGGGGCTTCATGTCCGGGAAGAGGGCCACGAAGTCATTGAAGTAGAACTTGGACTTGGCGGCAGACTTGCCCTTGAGGAAGTCCACGACGACCGCTTTTTGCTGATCCGTAACGTCGGCCATTTTCTCTCTCCTGAAGGAAACGCGGCCCGGCCTTGGGGGGCCGGGCCGCAGGTAATGCCTAGAACTTGAACTGGGTGCTCTGGCGCCAGCTGTAGTAGGCGGATTCGCGGAAGTCGTCGATGAGGTGCTCGGTGAACTCGAGGCCCGTCAGCTTGAAGAACTCCTCCCAGCCGATGCGCTCCGCCCAGTCGCCCAGGCGCTCGTACTTTTCGGCATTGGCCGAATAGACGTCGATGATGTGGCGCACCGTCTTGGTGAGGGTGGGCCAGCGCGGCGGCTCGTTGGGGATGNAGGCCACNACGACCTTGGAGAACTTGGGCCAGGTGATGCGGTTGGAGACCTTGCCGCCCACCATGATGGCGATGCCGTCGCTCTCGCCGTCGGCGATGGGAAGNGCNGGGCACATGGTGTAGCAGTTGCCGCAGTACATGCAGCGGTCTTCCTTGATGGCCACGGAGTTCACCTTGTTGCCGTCAAACTCCACCTTGGTGGGGCGCACGGCNGCNGTGGGGCAGGCGGCCACGGCCAGCGGGATTTCGCAGAGCTGNTCGACCCAGGCGGTGTCGATCATGGGCGGCTTGCGGTGGATGCCCACNAGNCCGATGTCCGAGCANTGCACGGCGCCGCACATGTTGATGCAGCAGGCGAGNGCCACGCGCACCGGNGCGGGCATGCGCATGTGGATGAAGCCGTCGAAGAGGGCGTCCATGACGGCCTTCACCGGGCCGGAGGCGTCCGTNGCNGGGGTNTGGCAGTGGATCCAGCCCTGGGTGTGGATCATGTTGCAGATACAGGCGCCCGTGCCGCCCACGGGGAACTTCTGCGAGCCGCCCGCGAACTTGCGCGANTTGAGGTCGTCGCGCAGGGCCTTCATGGTGGCTTCGTCCTTCACCATGAATTCCATGTTGTTNCGGGTCGTCCAGCGCACATAGCCGTCGCAGTACTTGTCGGCGATGTCGCAGATNTCGCGGATGTGGGTGATGGACATGGTGCGCGAGCCGCCGCAGCGCACGGTGTAGACCTTGTCGCCGCTCTCNGCCACATGGAGGAGNACGCCGGGCTCGAGGACCTCATGNTAGACCCACTTGCCGAAGTTCTTGGCGATGACCGGCGGGAAGTANTNGNNGTANTTGTGNGGGCCGATGTCGGAGATGCGGCCTTCCATGGGTTTCTTGGGATCGTACCCCGTAGAGATGAATGCCATNTCTGTGTCCCCCTTTGGCTGCTAGCGCTGATGACGTTGACGGTAGGCCTTGAGGTCGTGCGTCCAGCCACCGGGCACTTCGCTCTCCTTGAAGAAGATGAAGGGGTTGGTGCGCGGATTCTTGACCTGGCAGGGCATGGCCGGGGTCTCGGTGGCTTCGAGCAGCTTCTGGAAGGAGAGGCGCTTCATGGTCTCGCCCACGCGCTCGCGGTTCTTGCCTTCTTCCATCCACCAGTCCCAGATNTTTTCGATGACTTCCTTGATGTCNTCGTAGGGCTCTTCACAGGAGATGAAGGGNATGAGCACNGAGCCCATCTGCGCGCCGTCNACGACCGGGGCCTTGGCGCCCACGAGGATGCANGCGCCGCGCTCGTCGCCGATGTGCAGGGCCTGGGGCATGGTGTTGATNCAGTGCATGCAGCGCACGCAGTCGGCGGTCTTGATGGAGAGCTTGCTGCCGTCCCANTTCATGCACTGGCTGGGGCAGCGGGCGATGACTTCCTTCTCGATGTTGAACGGNCCCCAGTCACGNCCGGCATGGGCGCCCGCGTTGGGCTTGATCTCGCCGGCNACNTAGGCCTTGACCTTNTCNTNGTCGATCTTGATGTCGTCCTTCCAGGTGCCGATGACGGCGAAGTCGGANCGGGCCATGGCGCACACGCAGCCNTTGGGGCAGCCGTCGAACTTGAACTTGAACTTGTAGGGGAAGGCCGGGCGGTGCAGCTCGTCCTGGTAGTCCATGGTGAGCTGGTAGCACATGTCCTGCGTGTTGTAGCAGGCGAACTCGCAGCGGGACATGCCGAGGCAGGCCGCGGGCGTGCGCAGGTTGGANCCCGAGCCGCCGAGGTCGTTGTGCATCTCGTGGGTGAGCTGCCAGAAGATNTCNTCGAGCTGCGGGGTCTGCGTGCCGAGGAGCACGATGTCGCCCGTNGAGCCGTGCATGTTGGTCAGGCCGGAGCCGCGCAGGTCCCAGATGTCGCAGAGNGTGCGCAGGAACTTGGNGTCATAGTATTTGCCGGAGGGCTGGGCCACGCGCATGGTGTGGAAGGCNGCCACGCCGGGGAACATTTCGGGCTGGTCGGANTAACGGCCGATGACGCCGCCGCCGTANCCGAACACGCCCACGATGCCGCCGTGCTTCCAGTGGGTCTCCTTTTCCTTGTAGGAGAGCTCCACCTGGCCGAGCAGGTCCTCAAGGCAGTCCACCGGAATCTGGTAGTCCAGATTTTTGGGATTGGCCTTGCGGTTGGCCGNTTCCTGTTTGATGTCGGANACGAAGCTCGGCCAGGGGCCGCTTTCAAGCTCGTCCAACATGGGNGTCGGATATTTCGCCATTGCCATACCTCCACTATGGTTTGCGTCATGCCGCCGCGCCAAACGGCGGNCGCCTCTGCTTGCGGCGCGNTNCCGGCNCGCCGGTGCGCCCGTNNNNTCACGCCCCGGCCANCCGGGGTGCGGGGGCGCGCCNGTGCGCNNANCCNNTCGCNGNGCGNGCNCCNNGANNGGANAAGCCGGNCGAGCCGGGCCCTGGCCCAAAGGCCNTAACGTGGTCTGCNTNNGCTATATCNNANATTTTCCCGCCTGACAACAGGTTANGCNGGGAATTTCACCGCNNGCCANGGANGNGA
>JAAUYX010000093.1 GCA_014804905.1 Desulfovibrio sp.
GCCGGTATTCGCCACATCATCGGCCGCCAGCGCCGCGTCCTCGCCGGCCACCGCCTCGGCCACTTCCTCGTCCTCGACGAGGCCCGGCCCCTGCTGGCCGCCGTCATCCACGCGGTCAAAGCCCACCACGCGCGCACCCTCGTCGAGCCGCACCAGCATAACGCCCATGGTGGCGCGGCCCTTGCTGCCCACCTCGTCCACGCCGATACGCACCACCTTGTTGGCCGAGGTGAGGAGGATGAGGCCGTCGCGCTCGCGCACGGGCATGGCGCCCACCACCGGCCCGGTCTTGCCCGTGACCTTGAAATTGATGACGCCCTTGCCGCCGCGCGACTGCACGCGGTAGAGGTCAACCCGGGTGCGCTTGCCGTAGCCGTTGGCGGAAATGGACATGATCTCCGTGGTCTGGTCCGTCTCCTTNANNACCACGCAGGCCACCACGCTGTCGTNNCGGCGCAGGGCGATGCCCTTGACGCCCGTGGCCACGCGGCCCATGGGNCGGATNTCCGCGCAGGAGAAGCGGATGGCNAGGCCGTCGGCCGTGGCCAGCACCACATGCTCGTCGTCGCGGATGGGCCGCACCACCACGAGCTCATCATCCTCGCGCAGGCCCACGGCCAGAAGGCCGCTGCGCCGGCAGCGNGCNTAGAGCGACGCCGAGGAGCGCTTGACCATGCCGCGCNTNGTCACAAAGAGGAAGTACTTGTCCTCCGCGAATTCGCGTAAGGCNAGCACCGTGGTCACCCACTCGCCTTCCTCCAGCGGCAGNAGNTTGTTGATATGCACGCCCTTGGCCGTGCGGCTGCCCTCGGGCACCTGNTGCACCTTGAGCTGGTGCATCCGCCCCTTGTTGGTGAAGAGGCAGAGATACTGNTGNTTGGAGGTGACGAGGAACTCCTGCACATAATCGTCTTCCGACGTGTGCACCGCCGCGATGCCCTTGCCGCCGCGCTTCTGCTGCTGGTAGTTCTCGAGATTGGTGCGCTTCATGTAGCCGCGCCGCGAGAGCGTGATGACCACTTCCTCGTCCGGGATGAGGTCCTCCATTTCGATGCCGGAGAGCGGCTCGCGCAAAATCTCCGTCTTTCTCGGNGTGGCGAAGGCCTCGCTCACCTCGCGAATCTCGCGCTCCATCTCGCCGCGGAGCACCTCGGGATTTTCCAGCACCGANCGGAAGAACTCGATNTTCTTGAGCANTTCCTGGTATTCGGCGAGCAGTTCCTCGCGCTGCAGNCCGGTGAGGCGTTGCAGGCGCATGTCGAGGATGGCGCGGGCCTGAATCTCGCTGAGGTCAAAGGTGCGCATGAGGCCGAGCCGCGCCTCCTCGGGCGTGGCCGACGCGCGGATGAGCGCCACCACCTCGTCGATNTTGTCGATGGCGATGCGCAGNCCNTCGAGGATGTGGGCCCTGGCCTCGGCCTTCTCAAGGTCGAAGCGCGTGCGCCGGATGACCACCTCGCGCCTGTGGTCCACAAAGCAGGCGAGCGCGCTCTTGAGGTTGAGCAAAACGGGCCTGTTGTCGGCCACGGCCAGCATGTTGATGCCGAAGCTCGATTCCAGCGGCGTGAACTTGTAGAGCGCGTTGATGACGATGTCCGGAATGGTGCCGCGCTTCANNTCNATGACGATGCGNATGCCCTTGCGGTCGGATTCGTCGCGCAAGTCCGCAATGCCGTCCAGCTTGCGGTCATTGACGAGNGCCGCGATCTTTTCCACGAGGGAGGACTTGTTGAGCCCGAAGGGGATTTCCGTGATGATGACCGATTGCAGCCCCTTCTTGCGCTCCTCGATGACGGTCCTGCCGCGCACCTTCACNGTGCCGCGNCCCGTGCGGTAGGCGTCNGCCAGGCCCTTGCCCGCATAGACCGAGCCCGCGGTGGGGAAGTCCGGNCCGCGCACGATGTCCATGAGCTCGTCCACNGAGGCCTGCGGATTTTTNAGCANNAGNAGCAGGGCCTCGCAGAGCTCGCCCAGNTTGTGCGGCGGGATATTGGTGGCCATGCCCACGGCNATGCCCGANGAGCCGTTGAGNAGNAGNTTNGGCACCTTGGNNGGNAGCACCGNGGGCTCNTCNAGNGTNTTGTCGTAGTTGGGCCNGAANTCCACGGTGTTCTTGTCGAGNTCNNCGAGAAATTCCTGCGCNAGGCGCGANAGGCGNACCTCGGTGTANCGCATGGCCGCNGCCGAGTCGCCGTCGATGGAGCCGAAATTGCCCTGNCCGTCCACCANNGGGTCGCGCATGGAAAANTCCTGNGCCATGCGCACGAGNGCGTCATANACCGCNGAATCGCCNTGCGGGTGNTATTTGCCGATGACGTCGCCCACGATGCGCGCGGACTTCTTGTGCGGNCGGTTNTAGCTGTTGCCGAGCTCGTGCTGGGCNTACATGATGCGCCGGTGCACGGGCTTNAGGCCGTCGCGCGCGTCCGGGATGGCGCGGCCGATGATGACCGAAAGNGAATANTCCAGNTAGGACTGGCGCAATTCCTTTTCGATATTGATGCGCTGCGGCTGTTCGGCCGGNTACTGTTCNCTNTCTGCCACGCTGCCCTCGCNGGNNAATGACGGTGGAAGGGTTAAGGCCTGTTATGCGCCGATGCCGTAACGCCCGGCCGCGTACATGAGGAGCAGCAGAAGCCCCTCGCCCACGCACACCCGGACTACGGCCCCGAAGAGCCGCCGGGTCTGGCTGCCCCAGCGCGTGGCCACAAAGAGAAAGACGAGGATATTGCAAAAGAGGATGAGCAGGATGGCCGGGAAAAACACCTCGTAGGCATAGGGCCACGCCTCGAGGGCGATGGTCAGCCAGAGGCAGAAGCCGGCGCAGATGAGCCAGCCCGCCACGGCCACCGCCCAGGAGAGCCAGCCCGTGGCCTTTTTCGCCGGGGCGCTTTCCGCAACCCGCTGCGCGTCGTCATGTTGCTCGGCCATGTGCTTTCTCCCTGCCCGCTAGATGTCGAGGTCCTGCACGGCAAGCGCATTGCGCTCAATAAATTCGCGCCTGGGCTCCACGCGGTCGCCCATGAGCTCCTCGAAGGCCTCGGACGCCGAGAGCGCGTCCTCCACGGACACCTGGAGCAGGACGCGGTTCTCCGGGTTCATGGTGGTGGTCCAGAGCTGCTCGGGGTTCATTTCGCCAAGGCCCTTGTAGCGCTGGATATTGATGCCCTTGCGCGCCTCGTCCAGCACCTGCGAAAGCAGCCGGAAGATGTCGTCCACGTTGGCCTCGCCGTCCTTGCGCACGAGCGTGAAGGCAAGGCCGCCGCATTCCTCGCGCAATTCCGCAAAGAGCTGCCAGGTGCGCCGGTAGAGCCTGGAGGCGAAAAACTCCATGCCGCGCCTGGTGTGGTGGCTGCCCGCGTTCTCGAAGTTGGCGAAGAGGCGCACCTCGTCGTCCTCCTCGCTGCGCTCGCGCTCGAGCGTGAGCAAATAGCCGTTCTTGTTGAGCCATTCCGTGAAGTCGCTTTCGCCTTTTTCCAGCAGCTGCTCCAGCGTTTCCCTGTCCACGCGCGTGGGATAGGTGACAAGCGTGAGGAAGAGGTCGCGCGGCATGCCGCCGCTCTCGGCCTCTGCCACGCGCTGCTCCAGCGTCTCGATGCGGCGCATGAGCTCGATGAGCTCCTTGCCCGCAAAGGTCTTGCCGTTGGGGGCAACCACGCTTACGTCCTCGCTCACGCGCGAGAGCAGGAAAGCGTTGAGCTCGGCGTCGTCCTTGATGAATTTTTCCATGCGCGCGTTGTGCACGCGGTAGAGCGGCGGCTGGGCGATATAAACGAAGCCGCGCTCCACCATTTCCTGGTACTGGCGGAAGAAGAAAGTCAGAAGCAGGGTGCGGATATGCGCGCCGTCCACATCGGCATCGGTCATGATGATGATCTTGTGGTAGCGCAGCTTGTCGAGGTCCGTGTCCTCCTGGCCGATGCCCGCGCCCATGGCCGTGATGAGCGCCTTGACCTCCTTGTTCGCCAGCATCCGGTCAAAGCGGGTGCGCTCGGTGTTGAGAATCTTGCCGCGCAGGGGGAGAATGGCCTGGTTTTTCGGGTTGCGGCCCTGCTTGGCCGAGCCGCCTGCGGAATCGCCCTCCACGATGAAAAGCTCCGACACGCCGGGGTCCTTGCTCTGGCAGTCGGCGAGCTTGCCGGGGAGCGAATTGTCCGAAAGCGCGCCCTTGCGGCGCACGAGCTCCTTGGCGCGCCTTGCCGCGTCGCGCGCGCGGGCCGCGTCCAGCGCCTTATCGATGATCAGGCGCACATCGCGCGGATTTTCCTCAAAAAACACGTTGAGCCGGTCATAGGTGAGGCCGGCCACCAGGCCCGCCACCTCGGAGTTGCCGAGCTTGGTCTTGGTCTGGCCCTCGAACTGCGGTTGCGGCAGCTTGACGCTGACCACGGCCGTCAGGCCCTCGCGCACGTCGTCGCCGGAAAGCACGGTGTTCTTGAGCTTTTTCACGAGGTCCGGCTGGCCCTTGATATAGCCGTTGATGGCCCTGGTGAGCGCCGTGCGGAAGCCCACGAGGTGGGTTCCGCCTTCCTTGGTGCGGATATTGTTGGCAAAGGTGAGGATATTTTCCTTGTAGCCCGCATTGTATTGCAGGGCGAAATCCACGCTCACGTTCTCGAGCACGCCCTCGCCGGAAATGACCGGGTGGATGCCCTGCTCGCCGGAATTGAGGTCGCCCACGAATTGCCGGATGCCGCCCTCGGCGTGGAAGATGTGGCTCTCGCCGCTGCGCTCGTCGATGCACTCGATGGTGAGGCCGCTGTTGAGGTAGGCGAGCTCCTCAAAGCGCTTTTTCAGGGTTTCGTAGGAAAATTCGAGGACCTCGAAGATTTCCTCGTCAGGCTTGAAGCGCACCGTGGTGCCGTGGCCCTCCACGCCCTCGCCGATGATGGCGAGCGCGTCCTGCGGCACGCCGCGCGAATAGTGCTGACGGTAACGCCGCCCCTCGCGCCGCACGGTGACCGTGAGCTCCTCGGAAAGGGCGTTGACGCAGGACACGCCCACGCCGTGCAGGCCGCCCGACACCTTGTAGCTCGTGTTGTCGAACTTGCCGCCCGCATGGAGCTTGGTCATGACCACCTGCACCGCGGGCACGCCCTCCTTGGGATGGATGTCCACCGGAATGCCGCGGCCGTCGTCGCGCACGGTGACGGAATTGTCCGCGTGCAGGGTGACCGTGATCTTCGTGCAATAGCCCGCCATGGCCTCGTCGATGGAATTGTCCACCACTTCATAGACGAGATGGTGCAGCCCGCGCGCGTCGGTGGAGCCGATATACATGGCCGGGCGCTTGCGCACGGCGGAAAGGCCCTCGAGGATGGTGATGGAGGAGGCGTCATAGACGCCCGAGGCCCCGGAAGTTGCGGGGGGCGTTCCGGGCGTGGCGGGTACGGGACTTTGCGACATGGTTCCTTCCTTCAAAGCGGGTCAACAGCGGCGTGGGCGCGGGCGGCTAAACGTCGTCCTCGGAATAGTAGGCCGCCTCGGAGACCTTCATGGGCATGATGATGACCGTATAGTCCGGGTCCTCGGCGCCGCGGATGCCGCAAGGCCCTTCCGGCCCGGTGAGGGTCATGTCCACGCGCGGCGAAATGAAGTGCGAGAACACGTCCATGAGGTTCCGCGTGGGAAAGGCGATGCGGCCGATGCTGCCGTCATAGCGCACTTCCAGGCTTTCCGAGGCCGAGCCCACGTCCGCGCCCTGGGCGGAGAGGCGCGCCTCGTCCCGGGCCAGGTCGAAATAGACGCAGCGGTCGCTTTCCGTATTAAAGATAAGGATGCGGCCGAGCGCGTCCATACCCTCCTTGCGGTCGAGGTCGAGCACGCTCGCGCCCTCGTCCTCGAGGCGGGCCATGAAGACCGTGTAGTCGGGATAGTCGTGGAGCGCTCTCGGCAGGCTCAGGGTCTCGGCACGGTCGAGGCGGCGCAGGTAGAGGCGCTTGTCCGTGATATTGAGCTCGATCTCGTCCTCGCCGAGCCACTTGCGGATGTCCGGCAGGTATTTTTTCTGGATGAGCACGCCCGCTTCCGGCAGGCGCGCCGCGAGCTCGTCATGGGTGATGGTGACGAGCGCGAACTGGTGGCCGTTGAGGCCGCAAACGTCGATGCGGCCCTCGCCCCTGGGCTTGAGGCAGAGGCAGGCGATGGCGTCCATGGCGTCGTCGTCACTGATGCAGAAGCTCACATGGTCGAGCAGGCTGGAAAGCACGTCGCCGGACCAGATGACCGCGTTCTCCTCGGGAAAGGGCGAAAAATTCTGGAACCACTCGGGCCCGTTCACCGGCAGGCGGTAGGAGCGCCGCCCCTGTTCCAGCAGCAGGGTGCCGGCGTCGTCCAGGCTCAGGTGCATCACCCCGGTGGGCAGCTGACGCACGAGGTCCACAAAGGAGCGCCCCTGCACGCCGATGAGGCCAGGCTCCGCCACTTCGGCCTGATAGGTGCCGGTGAACTCGATATTGGCGTCCGTGCTCATGAGCGAGAGCCCGTCCTCCCCGGCGCGGAGCCAGATGGAGCGCAGGTAGGCGGCCCCGGCCTTGGAGGGGATGATGGCGGCGGCTTTCTGCAGGCCCTCGATGATCTGCTCTTTGTTAACGGCAAGTTTCATTTAATTGTCCTTGTTATTGGGGATGAACCTTTGTGCTTAACCCGTGTATCCTGCCTGAAACGCTGAACGATTTCGGGGCATCCCTGCGCACGGCCCGCGGACGGGACGCACAGGGGAAAGTCTCGGGGCTGTGTTTCTGGCCCCAGGACGGGGCTTACGGGACGCTGTTTTCCAGTTCCGTCACCAGATTGTGCACAACTTTGTCCGTTTCCAGCAATTTGTGAATCTTTTTCACCGCATGGATGACCGTGCTGTGGTCCCGGCCGCCGAAGGCCCGCCCGAGCTCGGGATAGGAGAGCCCCAGCTTGCGGCGGCAGAGATACATGGCCACCTGGCGCGCCAGCACGAGGTCGGGCCTGCGGCGCGCGCCCAGAATATCCTCGGTGCGGAGGTTGAAGCCCCGCGCCACCGAGCCCAATATCTCCCGGCAGCCGGCCGGGCGCACGCTCCCCCCGGTGCGGACGATGTTCTCCAGGTCCGCCTGCAGGGGCGGGCGCCCGTTGAGCGCGGCAAAAGCCTCCACCTTGCGCAACAGCCCCTGCAGCAGGCTGAACTGGCCGCAGCGCTGCGCGAGATAGAGAAGCTGCTCGCGCGTGAGCGTGAGCTCGCGCTCGCGCACGGCCCGCTGCAGATAGCGCAGGCGCACATCCAGGTCCGGCTCCAGCAGCTCCAGCACGAGGCCGCTCTCAAGACGCGTGCGCAGCCGCTCCGTCAGGTGCGCGAGATCCGCGGCGGGCCCGGCATGGGCAAAAATCATGAGCGGCCTTCCGGGCGCAGCGGGCCGCGCGTCCATCCAGGCGGCGAGCCCGCGCTGCGAACCCGCATCGGCGGCGAGCTCCTGCACATCGTCGAGGAGCACGGCGTCGCACGACTGCCAGAATCCGGCCCCGCGCGAAGCGCCACTTCCCGGCGCGCAAAATTGCGCGGCAGCGCCCAGGTGCACGCGCCCAGAGCCCAGGCGCCGCCCCAGACCTTGCGCCAAAGCTCGCAGCAGGCTCGTCTTGCCCGTGCCGCTCCTGCCGCAAAAAACCACCACCGCGGCCCCGCCGGGCGCGCCCTCCCCGGCGATTTTCCGCGCCGTGGCCAAGGGAAAGGCGTTTTTCGCATTGACGATGAAGCGGTCAAAGGGGTCCGGCTCGTCCGACTGGTCAGGTGACTGGTCCGGGGCATCCGCAGCGTCACCTGCAGTGAGGGTCGCGGGGGCGGCCTCCCTATCTACTTCCCGGGCCGCCGTGGCCGACCAGCTGGAGCCGGGGGCACGCCCTACGCGCGCCATGCCGTCCTCATAGCACACGCCCGGCACTTCGGGGAAACCGCGCGCCAGCGCGCTCTCAAAACCGGCCTGCTTGTACATGCTGAACCAGCGGGCGAAATAGCTGTGCGGAAAGCCCACCACCAGGCGCCCATCCTCGAGGCGCAGGGCGAGCGCGTCCAGCCAGGCCTCGGCCGCGCAGGTCCCGGCCTGCGGGCTTTCCTCCCTGGCGAGAAGCGGCCGCAGGCCCTGTTTCAGCTCTTCAACAGTCAGCATGTCATATCCGTGGACGCGGCAGGGGATACAGCCTGAACAGCAACGGGGACCGAGCCCCCAGCCCGTTCCGGTACGGCAAAAGGCACCTGCGCGAACAGGGACAAATAGCATAAAAGGCCACCGGAAACAAGACTTTTCCACAGGGGCCTCTCCTCGCGGGAGCCCCTCGTGCCGGCATGTGGAAAAGCCGCGGCAACTGGACACGGCCGCGCCGTCCGGTATATAGAGGGCGCGTGACCGGCATGAAAAAACTCATTCTGGCGGCCGTGCTCGTGGCCGCGGCCATCGGCGGCCTGGCAGCCTGGCAAACAGGCGGACTCCTCCACAAGGACGCGCCCGGCGTTGAGGCGTCTGGTGTTGGGTCCTCGGGGCCTGCGGAGGACGCGCAGGCTTCGGCGACGGCAGCCGAAGCTCCGGCCCAGAAGAAAGCGGAGCAGGTCGGGCGCGACATGGTGGCGA
>JAAUYX010000094.1 GCA_014804905.1 Desulfovibrio sp.
CCTCGGCACCATCGCCAAGTCCGGCTCCGAGGCCTTCCTGGCCGACCTCGCCGCCGAGAACGCGAAAAACCCCGGGGGCGAGGAGGCCGCCGCCACGGCGGACGCGGCCAGCATCATCGGCCGTTTCGGGGTGGGCTTCTATTCGGTGTTCATGGTGGCCGACAAGGTGGAGGTCACCTCGCGCCCGGCCTTTGCCAATGAGGACGAGCCCGCCCATGTGTGGACGAGCGACGGCCTCGGCACCTACACCGTGGAGGAAAGCAGCGCGCCCGAGCCCGTGCGCGGCACCGTCATCACCGCCCACCTCAAGGACGACTGCCTGGAATACGCGGAGAAATTCCGCGTGGAATCGGCCATCCGCAAGCATTCGGCCTTCGTGCCCTTCCCCATCTTCGTGGACGGCGAGCGCGTGAACACCCAGCCCGCGCTCTGGCGCGAGCCCAAAAGCAGCGTGAAGAAAGAGGATTATGCCGCCTTCTACAAGGCCATCACCTATGACGGCAAGGACCCGCTGGACGTGGAGCACATCGCGGTCGACGTGCCCGTGCAGTTCACGGCCCTGCTCTTTATCCCGGATGCCTCCATGGACTTTTTCGGGGCCGACCGCGACTACTGGGGCCTCGACCTCTACGCGCGCCGGGTGCTCATCCAGCACCGCAACAAGGAGCTCATCCCCGAGTACATGGCCTTCCTCAAGGGCGTGGTGGACACCGAGGACCTGCCGCTCAACATCTCGCGCGAGACGCTCCAGGAAAACATCATCCTGCGCAAGATCAACCAGGTCATCATCAAGCAGACCCTCTCCCACCTCGAGGGCATGGCCCGCGACGACGTGGAGAAGTACAACCGCTTCTGGCGCCTGCACGGCAAGGTCTTCAAGCTCGGCTACCACGATTTCGTCAACCGCGAGCGCGTGGCCGCGCTTCTGCGCTTCAATTCCTCGGCGCTTGCGGACGCCGAGGCCCTGACGAGCCTCGACGACTACATGGCCCGCGCCCCCGAGGGCCAGAAGACCATCTGGTATGTGACGGCCCCCAACCGCGAGGCCGCGCGCCTCAACCCGCACATGGAGATTTTCAAAAAGAAGGGCATCGAGGCGCTCTTCCTCTTCGAGCCGGTGGACGAGTTCGTCATGGACGGCCTCGGCTCCTACAAGGACTGGGAGTTCAAGGCCGTGGAGACCGCGGGCGAGGACGCGCTGGCCGCTTTCGAGGACAAGGAGAAGCCCGAGGAGGTGGCCCCGCTCTCCGAGGACGATTCCAANTCCTTCGACGGCCTCATGGCCCGCATGAAGGANATNNTGGGCGACAAGGTGACGGAAGTGCGCGTNTCGCGGCGCCTCGCCGACAGCCCGGCCGTGCTCGTCTCNCCCGACGGCGGCATGACGGCCTCCATGGAAAAGCTGCTCAAGGTGATGAACAAGGANGACTCCCTGCCCGTCAAGGTGCTGGAGGTCAACCGCGACCATCCGCTCCTGCGCAGTATGCTCACCATCTTCAAGGCCGACCACGAGGACCGGGTGCTNGNTGACATGACCCAGAACCTCTTTGACAGCTGCCTNCTNCTNGACGGCTACCTCAAGGACCCGCAGGCCCTCGCCACNCGCGANAACCGCCTGCTCACCGAGGCCGCGGCCTGGTATGTGGAAGTGAAGAAAATCTAGCGCCCCCGCCGGCGCCCTGACCATGAAAAGCCCCCTTCCCGCCGCAACTNGNGGGNAGGGGGCTTGTTTGCGCGGGAGAAGAAGGAAGCGGGGAGGGGGAGGAACAATCTTACTCCCAGCCGAAAAACTCCTTCACCGTCCGCCAGGCCACTTCCTGAAGATAGCGGGCGTCGGCTTCGGAAATCCTCGCATCCCCGACTCCGGTGCATTTGGCGCCCACGGGCGACTTGCCCGAAAGCGTGGCGAAGATGACGCANCCTTCAAGATAGGTCCCGGCCGGGGTGGGGTGGCGGTNGTCGGCCACGATGAGCCGAAGGTCGGGGCGCCCCTTTTTGGCGTCGGCGAAGGCAAGGCCCACGGGCACGACCATGGCCCNGTTCTCNTTGGCGACCTNNATGGTGGCGTTGGCNAGAAGCGCGGTCATTTCCGGCTTGTCCGCATAGGCCCAGGTCATCATGANNAGCGGCTCGGAGCCCACCTCGCGGATGTCCTTGCAGTGGATGGCCGCATATTTGCGGAATAATTTTGAAAGCTCGGGGTGGATGGGGCCCTGGCTGTTGTCCTGAAGGATAACGGCGTCGAAAATCTTGCCGTCCGGGTATTCGTGAAAGANGAGCCGGTTGCTGCCGTCGCTGGTGGTGGAATAGCTCCNCAGGCCATTGGGCCTGAGATAGCTTTTCACAAGATGCCAGTCGAGCCCGGCGCCACCGATGGTCGCCATGGTGAAGCTCATGGGCTCATGCTGGTCCCTGCTGATCTGGCGCGCGTAGGAGCCCACGCCGTTGTTGTAGTACATGAAGGAATTGCCCACGAGCAGCACCGATTTCGGAGCTTTTGCCAGATGCGTCACCAGTGGCTTGATGATGGCTTCCTCCGCCAATGCGTGCCCCGCCGCGAGAAGACAGCAGAGCGCAAGAGAACAGGCACAGAGAAGTTTTTTCATGGGTGTCCTCCCAAAAAGGTGCTCGCTATACGGTCAATTGGTATCCGGCCCCGGCTTGGTACTGTCGCCCCTACTCCAGCACCTTCACCGGAACGCCGGGCGCGAGGCGCACCTGGCCGTCCACCACCACGCGGTCGCCGGGCGCGACGCCCTCCACCACGGTCGTGCCCTCATGCTCGAAGAGCGGCCTCACCGGGCGGTAGACGGCGCGGCCCTCGGCATCCACCACATAGACATAGCGCTCGTCCCGGCCAGCCTGCACGGCGCGGCTTGGCACCACCTGCGCCTTTTCGGCCACGCCCAGGGGCAGCTTCACCTGCACGAACTGTCCGGGCCAGAGGCGGCGCTCCGGGTTGTCGAAGGAGGCGCGCAGGCGGATGGTGCCCGTGCGCGTGTCCACCGTGTTGTCCACGAGGGTGAGGCGTCCGGTCTCGGGCTCGCCGCCCGTGGGCGTGGCGGTCACGGCCACGTCGCCCTGGGCCATGCGCTCGAGGATGAGCGGGAGCTGCGCCTCGGGCACGGAAAAGGCCACATAGATGGGCGAAAGCGTGTCGATGGTCACGATGGGTGTCGCATCCGTGCTCTTGACCATGTTGCCCTTGTCCACGTTGAGCGCGCCCACCCGGCCCGCGATGGGCGCCGTCACCGTGCAGTAGGCGAGGTCCAGCGCCGCGCTCTCCACGGCGGCGCGGTCGGCCTGCACGGTGGCGCGCAGGGCCGCGGCGTCCGTGGCCGTCTGCTCGTAGGCCTCGCGGCTCACATAGCCGCCGCCCACGAGCTTGCCATAGCGGCGGCGGTCGTCGTTGGCCTTGGCGAGCTGCGCCTCGCTCTTGGCGAGCACGGCCTTTTTTTCGCGCAACGCGGCCTCGAAGGGGCGCGGGTCGATGACCACGAGCGGGGCCCCGGCTTCCACCTCCTGCCCCTCGGTGAAGCGCACGTCCAGAAGCTCGCCCGTGACCCTGGGGGTGACGCCCACCGTGGCCGAGGCCCGCACATTGCCCACGGCGGAGAGCACGCGCGGCATGTCGGCCGTGGTCACGGCCGCCACATGCACCGGGGCCGGGGGCGGGCCCTTGGCGGCGTCGCCGTCGCCGGAGCAGGCGGCGAGCGCGGCCGCGCAAATGGCCGCAAGCAGGAGGGCCGGAGCACGCCGGGCGCGGGAAGGGATCATCATGTGCGCCTCCTTAAAGATGCTCTCCAGCATGTACCATGCACCGGCCAGCGTCAAGAACGCATTGACTTCGCAAGGCTTTTGGGCATACTGGCAAATTCGGTGGGCACGGCGCGGGATGCGCCGCGGACAGCCTGCGCCGCCCATGCGGGCGCGGGCCCTNNAGGGAGGTACTGTTGGCNAAGAATCACGCCTTGCAGCGNTGGGGGGTGGAGGATTCCGTNGAGCTNTACGGCATCCGCACCTGGGGCGCGGGCTTTTTTGACGTTTCGGAAAACGGCGAGGTGGTNGTCTGCCCGCACGGGGCCAAGGGNCCGCAGATACCGCTCCTCGAGATCATCGCGGGCCTNCACGAGCGCGGCTANGANATGCCCGTGCTNCTGCGCGTGGAGAATATCTTAAGCTCGCGCATCGCNCANATCCACGAATCCTTCCGCAAGGCCATCCGCACGCTCGGCTACAAGGGCGANTACCGCGGCGTCTTTCCCATCAAGGTCAACCAGCAGCAGCAGGTGGTGGAGCAGATCGCCCAGTTCGGCAGCCGCTNCCNCCACGGCCTCGAGGCNGGNTCCAAGGCCGAGCTCATCGCGGCCGTGGCCCTCATGCGCGACCCCGAGGCCTGCATCATCTGCAACGGCTACAAGGACGAGGANTTCATCGACCTCGCCCTNCAGGCGCAGCGCCTGGGCTTCAATATCTTCATCGTGCTCGAGATGCCNGGCGAGCTCGAGGTGGTGCTNGAACGCGCGGCNGCNCTCGGNATCCGGCCCAANGTGGGCGTGCGCTCCAAGCTCTCGGTNAAGGCNGGCGGCCACTGGACGGACTCGGGCGGCGAGCGCTCCACCTTCGGNCTNTCGCCCTCNCANATCGTGGACGTGGTGGACACGCTCAANAGCCGCGGGATGCTCGACTGCTTCCGCCTGCTCCACTACCACCTGGGCTCGCANATNTCCAATATCCGCGACATCCGCACNGGCGTCATGGAGGCCACGCGCCTCTANGCGGGCCTTGTGGAGGAAGGCGCGCCCATGGGCTATCTCGACCTCGGCGGCGGCCTCGCCGTGGANTANGACGGCTCGCACACCAACTACGTNTTTTCGCGCAACTACAANCTCGACGAATACTGCGCGGACGTGGTCGAGACCATCATGAGCATCCTCGANGAAAAGGGCATCCCGCACCCGCACATCATCACCGAGTCNGGNCGCGCCACCGTGGCCTANTGCTCGGTGCTNCTCTTCAACATCCTCGACGTGAACGTGGTGGAGGAGGCGCGCCTGCCCGAGACNCTTCCCGAGGACGCGCCCGAGGCCGTGCGCAACCTNCAGGAGACGCTCGCGNNCATCAGCGTGCGCAACCTCCAGGANAGCTACAACGACGCGGTNTATTACCGNGACGANGTNCGNCGCATGTTCTCCACNGGCGCCGTGAGCCTCCGCCAGCGCACCCTCGGCGAGCGCTTTTTCTGGGCNATCCTCATGCGCATCGCCAAGGAAAAGCGCAAGCTCAAGAACGTGCCGCGCGACCTGGAGGACATCGACGTCAACCTCGCNGANATNTANTACGGCAATTTCAGCGTGTTCCAGTCCCTGCCGGATTCCTGGGCCATCGACCAGCTCTTTCCCATCATGCCCGTGCANCGCCTNGGCGAATTTCCCTCGCGCCAGGGNATCATTTCCGACATCACCTGCGATTCNGACGGCCGCATCGACCACTTCATCGACCCGCAGGGCATGAANCCCATGCTGGACCTGCANCCCCTGCGCGAGGGCGAGGAATACTATCTCGGCGTCTTTCTCGTGGGCGCCTANCAGGAGACCCTGGGCGACCTGCACAACCTCATGGGCGACACCAACGTGGTCTCCATCCGCGCCGCCGACGACGGNACCTATGAATATGTNCGCGAAATCCGCGGCGATTCCGTGGCCGANGTCCTGAGCTATGCGGAATACGAGCCGCGCCGCATCCTCGAGAACCTGCGCAGCGCNGCGGAGCACGCCGTGCGCGAGGGCCGCATCTCGCCGAGCGAGCGCTTCGCGGTNATGCAGGCCTTTGAGGACGGCCTGCGNGGCTATACCTATTTCGAGCGCTGAGGCCGCGCCCCCGCTNCCGGCGCGTCGTGGCCTCGGCGGCGGCCGCAAGGCCGCATGGGGGAGTTTATGGAACTGAAAACCGATNCCACGCCNCNGGNAGCTCCGGGGGNNCANCCCGCTCCNCCCCTCGCCCCGCTGCCNNGCCCGGCGGAGGCCCTNCCCGAGCCGGAACCNGGCGCAGGCGGCCGCAAGCTCTGGCTCGTGGTGGTGCTCGCCGTNCTNNTGCTGGCGGNCGCGGCCTGGTGGTTCAGCCGNGANGACGCCGCCCGCNANGACNTGCGGGAAAAGGCCGCGAGCTATGTGGACGGCATCACCGCNGGCACGCCGCTCGCGGGCATCGGCAACGTNNTTCGCACGGCCCCGCCCCCGCCGCCCGCTTCGGTGACCCATCCGGCCACNGAGCCGGGNACNCTNGCCGGNCGCAACGTGCAGGGCACNGTGCCCGCGCCCGTGGATACGGGNCTGCCNTANNNCGCNGCNGGNNCGGATGCCGCAGGCGGAGCGGGCGCTGCCGCCGGGGCCAACGGCNCGNCCNGGGCCGAAGCNGGNGCGCNNGNACAGNCCGGGGCCGACGGNGCNCNTCCCGGGNTATNNGCCNCCNGTCACCGAGGACAGCCGCGTGNGCGCGGGTTTTGTGGCCGAGCTCGCNCGNTGGCTCGCNGCNCGCTACAGGCCNGGNCCGCGCGGGGGCACGCTCGCCGTCACGGTGCAGGCCCTCAACCAGCGCCTGGGCGTGGCCCAGGCGGGCATGGTGCCGGGCGGCCGCGCGGGGCTTTTGCGCTACGCCTTCCATCCCAGCATGATTCAGGGCCTCTACAGCCTCTATGTGGGCCGCTTCCTCCAGGACCTGGACGACGCCGCGAAAAGGCGGGGTCTGGACGAGGCCCAGAACCGCCAGTTCCATCTGGCGCTGGCCGGACGCGCCGTCATTCTCGCCGGGGCGCTGGAGGGCGTGGCCTCCCTGCCGGACATGGCCGCGCAGCTCGCCCATGTGGAGCAGCTCGCCCAGAACGCCGTGGACATCAACGCCCAGATGGCCCAGGCGGTGTTTGAACTGGACGAGAAGCGCGCGGCCAATGCCCCCCGGCAGGAGCTCGCGGCCGGGCAGCTGCGCGTGGACGGCCTCGCCGCCCGCTACCGCCGCGCCCTGGACGAGCAGGGAGCGGCCCAGCGCGCCCTTGTGGCGGCCATCCGCAAGGGCGGCGGGCAGGGCATGGACGACGAAGGCCTGCTCTTTGTGGCCCACTGGGTGGAACGCCGCCTCGCGGCCGACAGGAACGCGCTCGCCGCGGTGCGCGCCGCGGCCGGTGTGCTCCGCGACCTCGGGCGCCGCTGCGCCGAAATCGGGGCCGGAGCCCCGCGCAGCCCGGCGCCGCCCGCGCCCCCTGTTCAGGAGAGCGCCCCGGCGCAGCCGTGAGCCACACAGCCGTGGAAAATCCTTGGCCTGCCCGCCGCCCCGCCTGCGCCCTCTTTGTGGGCGGGGTGCGCAGCGGCAAGAGCGGCTTCGCCCAGCGCTGGGCCGAGGCCAGGGCTCCGCGCCGGCTCTATGTGGCCACCTGCGCCGCCGCCGACGCGGAAATGGCGGAGCGCGTGCGCCTGCACCGGGCTGCGCGCGGGCCGGAATGGGCCTGCCTTGAAGTGCCGCTCGACGTGCCCGAGGCGCTGGACGCCCTTTGGGCCGGGCCCGGGCCCGACGCAGATGCGGCGACCGCCGGGGTGGTCCTGCTCGACTGCGTGAGCATGTGGATTGCCAATCTGCTCGGCGCGGGCCTTGACGACGTTGCGGCGCTCGCCCGCGTGGAGGCTCTGGCCGCGAGCCTTGAGCGGCGCACGCTCCCCGTGGCGGTGGTCACGGCCGAGACGGGTCTGGGGCTCGTGCCGCCCTCGCCGCTCGGGCGGCGCTTCCTCGATGTGCTCGGCCTCGCCAACCAGCGCCTCGCCGGTCTAGCCGAGCCGGTCGTCCTCGCCGTCTGCGGGCTCGCGCTTGCCTTGCGCGGCCCCCTTCCCGAAGAACTGGAGTTGCGCCCATGAAGTTCACGTTCTCCCTCTTCCTTCCCAACCTCCTGCTGGCCCTCCTTGCCGGGCTCCCCACGCCCGCCGCCGCAGACGATGCCCAAGCCCCGGCCCGCTGCCTCGCCGAGGTCGGGCGCGCCATCGACACGGCCGATGTGGCGGCCTTTGAGCGCCAGGTGGATGTGGACGCCATTCTCGAGCAGGCGCTGGACCTTGTGACCCAAATCATGGCGCAGCCGGAAACCGCGGACAGGATGCCGCCCCTCCTGGCGCTCGTCTTTTCGCAGGCGGCGGGCAACGGCGGCGGGACCGTGCGCAACCTGCTCAAGGGCGAGGCACGGGCCTTTATCCTTAATGGCGTGGCCTCGGGGGCCTTTGCCGGGCGCAAACCGTCGGGAGCCGGGGCGGGCGGCCTGCTCGCGCCGCTCTTTGCGGACGCCTCGCTGGGCCGGAAGGAAATACGCGAGGTGGGCGCGGCCAAGCCCGACGGCGAGGGCTGGCTCGTGCCCTTTGTGGTCCATGACGCGGGCAACGGTGAGGACTATGCGGTGACAGGCCGTTTCAGCCCCACGGAGACCGGCTGCCGCCTGACATCGGTGGCGAATCTCCCCGAACTGGTGGAGCGCATCCGCCAGGAGGGCATGGCGCAGTAGGCGCAGCCTACCTGTAGCCGGGCTGCCAGTTCCCGGAAACGTCGCCGCATTCCGGGCAGGGCAGGCTGTTGCCGCAGACCGTGCAGCTGTGTGGCGTGAAGCGGCCCACGCCGTGGCAGCGGCCACAGGGCGCGCCGTCCTGCTCGCTCACGCCGCTGCCGCGGCAGTCCGGGCAGAGGGCGGTGGACTGGCCGTTCCAGCAGGCTCCGCAAGAAAGGCGGCCGGAGTCGCCGCAGGTCTCGCAGATGGGCATGACATCTCCTCGTGGTCTTTTGGTGCGCGCGCGACGGCGCAGAAACTGTCGCGGTCAGCGGGCACAATAGCGTCTCGCCGCCGCCCTATCAAGAACCACCAGAATCAGCCCCTCCTCCCCCTCCACCCTGAGCGAACCAGGGCTCGGCCATGCCGGGGCCGCGTCCAGAAAGGCCTTGTGCCGCGCGCACAGCTCCGGGCGCTCGCCCGTGAAGTTCGAGATTTTCAGTTGCGGCGCGATGTAGTTGAACACCTCGGCGAAATTTCTTCCCAGATGCTGCGCCCGCTGGAGCTCCAGGGAGCGCCGCTGGTAGCCCTGCCAGAAGCGCTCGCCGAAGGCCGGCCGCTCGCCCAGGGCGAGGATGCGCCATGAACGGGCGGCGTCAAATCCCGGCGACGCCTCGATGCGCGCGAGCATCCTGTTGGCGTAGAGGATGTCGTCGTCGATGCTGATTTTCCATACCTGAAGCGCGCGCACGTCGGCGCCCATGCTGAGCACCACAAGCACAGCGGCCGCCGCGGCGAAAAGCCGCCCCGCGAGCCCCGGGCTCCCGAGCACCGCGAGCGCACAGAAGGAAAGCAGGAAGGGGACGGAATAATAATCCATGCGCAGGTTGAAGGTATTGGCGATGGCATCCCCCGACACATAGGCGGAAATATTGTTTGTCAGCACCAGGAGCAGGATGAGGACAAGGCGCAGAAAAACGCTGTCCCGCGGGAGCGGCACGGAGAAAAGGAGCCGCACGCGGCGGCCCCGTTTGGGGCGCGCAAGCAGGGCGGCAAAACCCCCGAGGCAGATGAGGGAAAACACGATTTTGAAGAGCCGGTTCATGGACGGCTGCGTCTGCCAGAAATACGCCAGCGACGCTTTCAGTTGCGGCAGGATATTTTTGAGGAATGCCCCGGCGCCCGCCACCTGGTTGTTATAGAAAGGCCGCGCGGGGATGAGCAGCTTGACGGCCACGAGATAGA
>JAAUYX010000095.1 GCA_014804905.1 Desulfovibrio sp.
GCTGCCAGCGCCCCGAGCAGGGCCCCGGCCAGCGCGGGGCCGAGAAGCTCGCCCAGCACCAGCCTTGTGCCCGTAGCCCCATGGAGCAGGGTCTCGCGCGTGAGCCCGGCGAGAAGCCCGCAAATGGAGCCCAGCACGACGGCCCCGGTGAAGTGCGCGCCGAAGCCGCGCGCCCGCCACGCCGCGGCCGCCGCCAGGAGCACGGCGCAGGCCGCGTCCAGCAGTTCCACCAGCAGGGCCGTGGCCGCGGTCACTTGGCGAGGCCCACGGCCCGGCGCTCGCGGATCACGGTCACGCGAATCTGCCCCGGATAGGTGAGGTTTTTCTCGATCTTCTCGGCAATGTCCTTGCAGAGCAAATAGGTGGCGTCGTCGTCCACGCTGTCCGCGTCCACCATGACGCGCACCTCGCGCCCGGCCTGGATGGCATAGGCCTTGGTGACGCCCTCGAAGCTCGTGGCGATGCCCTCCAGGTCCTCCAGGCGCTTGACGTAATTCTCCAGCAGTTCCTTGCGCGCGCCCGGCCTGGCCCCGGAGATGGCGTCCGCCGCCTGCACGAGCACGGCCAGCGCCGTGGAGGGGCGCTGGTCCTCGTGGTGGGCAGCGATGGCGTGCACGATGTCCGGACTTTCGTTGTACTTCTTGGCGATGTCCGCGCCGATGAGGGCGTGCGGGCCCTCGACCTCGTGGTCCACGGCCTTGCCGATGTCATGCAAAAGGCCCGCGCGCTTGGCCTTGCGCACGTCCATGCCGAGCTCCGCGGCGAGCATCCCGCAGAGCGCCGAGACCTCCAGCGAGTGCTGGAGCACGTTCTGCGTGAACGAGGTGCGGTAGCGCAGCTGGCCCAGAAGGCGCACGATTTCCGGGTGGATGCCGTGCACCCCGGCGTCGAAGGTGGCCTGTTCGCCCACCTCGCGCACCTGCACCTCCAGCTCCTGCTGGCATTTCTGGACCACGTCCTCGATGCGCGCGGGGTGGATGCGGCCGTCCTGGATGAGGCGCTCGAGCGCCATGCGCGCCACCTGGCGGCGCAGGGGGCTGTAGGCCGAGAGGATGACGGTCTCCGGCGTGTCGTCGATGATGAGGTCCACGCCCGTGGCCGCCTCCAGCGCGCGGATATTGCGGCCCTCGCGGCCGATGATGCGGCCCTTCATGTCCTCGCTCGGCAGGGTGACGGCGGTGACAGTCTGCTCGTTCACATAGTCGCCGGCATAGCGCTGGATGACATTGCAGAGGATGTCCTTGGCCTTGCGGTCCGCGGTCTCGCGGGCCTGGGTCTCGATCTGGCGGATCATCTTGGCGGATTCGTGGCGCGTGCGCGCCTCGATGTCCGCGAGGAGCCGCGCCCGGGCCTCGTCCGGGGTGAGGCCCGCGATTTCCGAGAGCCTGCGCTCCTCTTCCCCGATGCGCTCCTGCAAAAAGGTCTCGGATTCCGAGAGCTCCCGCTCCTTGCGGGCCAGCTCCTTTTCCTGCGAAAGCAGGTCGAGCTCGCGCGCGGCGGCCTTTTCCAGCTTTTCTTCGAGGCGGCCGCCCATTTCGTCCAGCTTGCGCTCGCGCTGCTTGACGTCGCGCTCACGCTCGCGGAACTCGTTTTCCATTTGCTTTTTCTGGTTGAAGAGGTCGTCCTGGCCCTGAAGCAGGAGTTCCTTTTTCTGGGCCTGGGCCTCCTTGCGCGCCTCTTCCACGATACGCCGCGCAAGCTCGTCGGCATCGCCCACGCGCTTGGCGGCCAGCGCGCGTTGCGCGAGCATCCCGCCCAGGCCTCCCGCCAGGACGGCCCCGCAAAGCGCCGTGATGATGATTGGGTCCATTGAAACCAGCCTCGCTTCGGTTCGGCGGCGCGTGGCCGCCGAATGGACGGCGCCAACGCGGGCGCCGCAAATCATGCCGGGGCGGCGGCTCTTGGGGCTGGTTGCCGGGAGACGGCCGGATAAAGCCGGAAGCGCGAGAAGCAGGGCCGGGGAAGGCCCGCCAGAATGTCGCCAGGCCCCGCCGGGGCCTTTCGCCGCCTTGCGCTGCCAAAGGCTGCGCAGCAGGCGGCGCGGCACGAAGAACCGGCGCCGGAGGTGCTCAATCCCCTCGCCGGCCCCGGTTGCCGGAGGCGCGTGAAGGCGCGCCCCCGAAGGGAAATCCCGTGAACTTTCAAGAACCCCAGAGAACCGTGTCGCGCCTGCGGTGCAGAACCTGGTTTCCCAGGTCGGGCATCCGTATGCGGCCGTCAGGCTTCCCGCCCGAGGCGGGCTTGCACACGGGCCGCAGAGACCGACGCCCTTTTGCATATGCTTGTCAGGTTAGCGCCGAGGCGCAAATCACGCGGACTCCAGGGAAAATGGCTGCTCCTTGTACGGGCGGCGCCGCATCGGCCCCGCCTATTCGGAATTCTCTATCCGTGCAAGAAGCGCGGCGATGCGCCGCCGCGCGTCATTCTGCTTTTTCTCGAGCTGCAAGAGCTCATCCGCCAGACCAAGGGCCAGAAACGTGAGCAGCAATTCCCTGTTCTGTCCGCCCTGGGACCTCGATTTCAGGAGCGCAAACCGTTCTTCCACCAGGCGGGCCGTTTCCTGGGCGCGCTCCATGTCGGCCCCGGCCCGGAAGGCGATGTCAAAACCAAGAACGGTAAGGTTGATGTTGGTATCACTCACAAATAGCCTACTCGACGCTGTCATGCTCCTGAATCTTGCGGAGCAGGGCGTCGATGCGCTGGAGCGCCTCGGCGCGCCGCCCTTCCTCTCGGGCGAGGGAGTCATGCAGCCTGCGGTTCTCCTCTTCCAGCCCGGACGATTCCACGCCACGGGCGGAAAGCTCGGCGCGCAAATGCGCGTTCTCCGCCCGCAGACGGTCCAGGCGGGCGAGGAGTTCGGCGACGCGCGCCTCGAGCTGTTCCAGAAGTTCCATGCCCCGACACTAGCACCCGGCGCAACGTCTTGCAAGGCGCTTCTCGGCCGGGCGCATTTTCCGTGGGCCGGCCGGGGGAGGACCGGCCGGGGCCTTGCTTTCCCGCGGGGAAATCCTATATAGAAAGCGGAGGCGGGGCTTTGCCGCGCTCGACGCGGACGCCCCTTTCCGGCACGCCCTTTTTCCGGACCTTCTTCCGGAGAGGACGGCCGCACCGGGCAAGCGCCCAATGCCCCTGACACTTACGGCCACACACTTACGGCCAGACACTTACGGAGGCTTTTCATGGCACCCTTCCCCGATACCATCGCCCGAAGCGGCGTAACGAGCGCTGCTTCCGTCTATATGCGCCACGTCTACCAGTGGATGACCGCGGGCCTCGCCGTCACCACGGTGGTCGCCTACGGCGTGGCCGGAACCCCGGCCATCCGCGACGCCATCCTCGGCAACACCATGGTCATGATCCTGCTGGTGCTCGCGCAGTTCGGCCTTGTCATCGCGCTTTCCGCGGCCATCAACAAGCTCTCCGCCGGTGCGGCCACAGGGCTTTTCCTCCTCTATTCCGCGCTCACCGGGGCCATGCTCTCGTCCATCTTCGTGGTCTATCCCATCGCCTCCATCGGCACGGCCTTTCTCGTGACCACGGGAACCTTCCTCGCCATGTCGATTTACGGCACGGTGACCAGGCGGGACCTCACGGGCCTCGGCAACTTCCTCTTCATGGGCCTCATCGGCATCATCATCGCCATGGTGGTGAACATCTTCCTCAAGAGCACCATGATGAACTTCATCGTGAGCTGCCTCGGGGTGCTCATCTTCACCGGCCTCACCGCCTATGACACGCAGAAGCTGCGCCGCTTCGGCGAGGGCGCGCCCCTCGAGGACGGCACGGCCATCCGCCGCGGGGCCATCCTCGGCGCGCTGACCCTCTACCTCGACTTTATCAACATCTTCCTCATGCTGCTCCAGCTTTTCGGCGGCAACCGCGATTAGCCGGCGCAAAAACCACAAGGAGCGCAGGGGCAAAGGGCTCGCCTTTTGCCCCTGTTTTTTTGAGCTCCATGCCGCTTCAGGGGCAACCCATTCGAGACTCCGTCTGGAGCGAAGCGACAGACGGATGCTAGTGCCGGAAGAATCCTAAAAAATAAGATTTTTCGGTGCTGGCAAGGAAGATAAAAATTTCCGAAGGGAGTGTACTTGAGTACTCGACCGAGGAAATTTTTCTCTGACGCAGCCAGCACCGAAAAGGCTGTTTTTGACGGAGACTTTCGGCGTTAACAAGGAGCAGCACGATACAAGCAGTGCGTCAGCCTCGCAGCACATCAGAGTTTACCTCCTCCACACGCCATGAAAAAAATCAGAAAGCACCACAATGACTACCGCCCCGGCAGGGATTCGGTCCCCGCCGGGGAGGAACTGCTGGCGATTTTCGACCGTCAGGCGCGCCCCCTGCGCCTGGACGCGCTGCTGCGCGCGGCGCGCATCCCCCGACAGGGGAAACGCCAGCTCGAAGCGGAGCTCGCGGCCCTCGCCCGCGAGGGCAGGCTCGTGCGCCTCGCCGGGGGCCTGTGGACACGGCCCGAAAGCCTGCGCCAGGTCACGGGCCGCTACCGCACCCTGCGCGACGGCGCGGGCTTCGTGAGCCCGTTGCGCGAGGACGGCGCCCCCGCGGGGCCGGACATCTTCATCCATCCCGTCCAGCGCGGTGGGGCCTGGCACGGGGACCTCGTGGCCGCGGTGCTCGCGCCCGCAAGCCTGCGCCACGGCAAGGACAAGGCCCGCGGGCCCGAAGGCCGCGTGACCCAGGTCCTCGAGCGGGCGAACAGGGAAGTGCCCGTGCATCTCGTGCGGCGCACGGGCGAGACGCTCTTTTGCCGCCCGGCGGACAGCCGCATCCCGGTGAATTTCAGCGTGCGCCTGCCTGAAAAGACAGCCGGGGCCGCCAGGGCGCCGCGCCTGGAGCCGGGCGACCTGCTCCTCGTGGCCCCGGAAGAGGAGCTGGCCTCGGACCTCTGGAGCGCCCGCTTTGTGGGCGCCTATGGCCGCGAGGACGACGTGGCCGTGCAGGAGGAGCTCGTCAAGCTCAACCACGAGGCCCCGCGCGAATTTCCCCCGGCCGCGCTGGCCGAGGCCGCCCGTCTGCCGCAAGGCCCCACGCCGGAAGACATGGCCGGGCGCGAGGATGTGCGCCAGCTCCCGCTCGTCACCATCGACGGCACGGACGCGCGCGACTTTGACGACGCCGTGCAGGTGGAAAGGCGCGGCAAGGGCTGGCTCTTGCGCGTGGCCATCGCCGACGTGAGCCACTATGTGCGGCCGGGCCGGGGCGCCCAGGGCGCCGGAGCCACGGGGGCGCTCGACGCCGAGGCGCTGGCCCGGGGCAATTCGTGGTATTTTCCGCGCTCGGTGGAGCCCATGCTGCCGCCCGCGCTCTCCAACGGGCTGTGCAGCCTCAAGCCCGAGGAGGACCGCCTCGCCATGCTGGTGGAATTGCCGCTGGACGAGAAAGGCCGCCCCGGCAAGCCCCGCTTCGCCCCGGTGGTCATGCGCTCGGCCGCGCGCCTCACCTATGATGCTGTCCGCGACGCCGTGCTCCACCGGGACGAGGCGGCACGGGCCGCCATCCGCGAACAGCCCCGCGGCGAGGCGGTGCTCGCCATGCTGGACGAGGCCTTCGCGCTCTACCGCGTGTTGCGGGAGGCGCGCACCGCGCGCGGCAGCCTCGATTTCGACCTGCCCGAGGCCCGCTACGACTTCGACAAGGACGGCCGCGTCACGGGCGTGGGCGTGGTGGAGCGCCACGACGCGCACCGCCTCATCGAGGAATTCATGATTGCCGCCAACGAGGCCGTGGCCCGCTGGCTCGGCGAAAAGGGCGAGCCGGAATTTCTCTACCGCGTCCATCCGGAGCCGGACGCCGAGCGGCTGGAGGCGCTCTACACCACCCTCGAGGCCACGGCGCTGGAGAGCCTGCCCCCCACCTTGCGCGTCAACGGCAAGCCCGAAGCCGCGGCCCTGCGCGAAATCCTCGGCCGCGCCCAGGGCACGCCGCAGGAATATGTGGTCAACCGCCTCTCGCTGCGCGCGCTGCCGCAGGCCCGCTACCAGCCGGAGAATATCGGCCATTTCGGGCTCGCGTCCACGGCCTACTGCCACTTCACCTCGCCCATCCGCCGCTATGCGGACCTCTTGGTGCACCGGGCGCTCAAGGCGGCGCTGGGCAAGCCCTGCGGCGAAATCCCGGCCGGGCAGCGCCTTTTGCGCATCGGCGACCAGCTCAACCGCCGCGAGCGCGCGGCCATGGAGAGCGAGCGCGAAATGGCGCGCCGCCTCGCCTGCCTGAGTCTCTCGGGACGGGAGGGCGAGCATCTTTCCGGCGTTATCAGCGGCGTCACGCCCTTCGGCATCTTTGTGGAGCTCGATGGGATGCCCGTGGAGGGCATGATCCGCCTCGAGGACCTCACGGACGACTGGTATGTCCATGACCCGGACCGCGCCTGCCTCACGGGCGAGCGCCAGGGCCGCGTCTGGAAGCTGGGCCAGCCCGTGGAAGTGCGCCTTGAGGAGGTGGACATGGGGCGGCTCGAGATTCGCCTTTTGCCGCTGGGCCTGCCCGCACAGGGCTCCCGCAGGGCAACGCCCGCAGGGCCGCGCGGCCGTGGCAAGGCGGTTGGGGCCGGAACCCGCAAGGGAGGCCGGCGGCAGGAGAGCCCGCGGGGCCGCAAGGGCAGCCCCGAAGGCCGGAAGTCCCGGCCCGGACGCGAGGGCGCCCCGGAGAGGCCCCGGAAATCCGGCCGCTCCGGCAAGTCCGGTGCGCCCGCTGCCTCCCCCGCAAGCGGGCGCCCCCGCCGCGGCAGCAAGGCCCGCTGATGCCCCTGCTCACCGCCCGCCAGCGCATGGGCGCGGCCGCGCTCATCCTTGCAGGGAGCGCCATCCTGTCACGCCTCATGGGCCTTGTGCGCGACAAGGTCATCTCCTGGCAGTTCGGCGCGGGCGGCGAGGCGGACCTCTATTTCGCGGCCTTCGTGGTGCCGGACATCATCAACTACCTGCTCGCGGGCGGTTTCATGTCCATCACCATCATCCCGCTGCTGGCCGCGCGCTTCCGCGAGGACGAGGCCGACGCCTGGCGCTTTTTCTCCTGCGTGTTCTTCTGGATGCTGGCGGCCTCGCTTATGCTCACGGGCGCGGGCATGATCTGGGCCGAACCGCTGGCACGCCTAACCGCCCCCGGCTTCGGGCCCGAGGCTTCGGCGCGGCTTGCCTTTTTCATGCGCCTTGTGCTCCCCGCGCAGGTGTTCTTCCTCGCCGGGGCCTGCTTCACGGCGCTTTTGCTGCTCCGGCGGCAGTTCAGCGTGCCCGCGCTCACGCCGCTCATCTATAATGGCTCAATCATCGCCGTGGGCCTCCTCCTGCCGCTGGTTCCGGGCGCGGGGGCGCTGTTCGGGCGCGGCGGCCACCTCGGCATGACCGGATACTGCGTGGGCGTGACCCTCGGCGCCGGGCTCGGGGCCTTTCTCCTGCCCTTCCAGGCCGCGCGCGCCGGGGGCCTGCGTCTTTCCTTCCAGTGGCGGCATCCGCTGCTCTTCCGCTTCCTCCTCATTGCGCTGCCGCTCATGCTGGGGCAGACGGTGGTCATGCTCGACGAGCAGTTTTTGCGCGTGTTCGGGAGCCTCGTGGGCGACGGCGCGGTGAGCCTGCTCAACTACGGGCGGCGCATCGCGCAGGTCCCCGTGGGCCTCGTGGGGCAGGCCGCGGCCGTGGCCTCCTATCCCTTCCTCGTGCGCCTGCTCGCGGACGGAGAGCACGAGCGCTTCGCCAGCACCTTACGCACGGCGCTCGGCGCGAGCGTCGGCCTCATCATCCCCTGCGCACTGCTGATGATGGCGGCCGCGTGGCCCATTCTCGGCATCATCTTTCAGGGCGGACGCTTCGGCCCGGAGGAGACGCTGGCGGCGCTGCCGCTGACACGGCTCATGCTCGCGGTGGCGCCCTGCTGGATATTTTATATGGTGCTCGTGCGCGCCTATTACGCGCACGGCGACACCCTCACCCCGGCCCTCACGGGCACGGTGGTGACCATCATCTGCATCCCGCTCTATTATCTGGCGGCGGTGCCGCAGGGGGCCTGGGCCGTGGCCGCGCTGTCGGGCCTGAGCGTGAGCGCCTATGTGGTGTGGCTCGCCGTCATCTGGGCGCGCCGCCACGGCACGGCGGCCTTTGCGGGCCTTATGACGCTCGCGGGGCGCTGTCTCGCCTGTTCGGTCCCGGCCGCGGGCATCGCCTGGCTGGTAGCCGACGCGGCGCTCGCGCGGCTGCCGCTGCCGCCCTTTTTCGCCGCCTGCGCGGCGCTCGCGGCCAGCACGGCCGCCTTTCTCCTGGTGGGCCTGCCGCTCGCGCGCAGGCTGGCACCGGAGCTCATCGACATGGCGGTGCGGCCCCTCCGGGAGCGGCTCACCCGCAAAAAAGCCGGGGCGGCCGCGGGCGCTTGCCAAAACGGCAAAGATGCATGAGAATCGCGCCATCGCACTGAGCCCCGCCGGGCGCGGCGTCCGGCGACGGCTTCGCCACTTTTTTCCGGCCACTTTATTTCCGGGAGGACCCTCCATGAAAAAATGCCTCGTCCTGCTCGCCCTTGCCCTTGTGCTGGCCCCGGCGCTCGCCTCGGCCGCCGACTGGAAACCCACGGGCGACGTGAACGTCATCGTGGCCTACAAGGCCGGTTCCGGCACGGACACGGGCGCGCGCCTGCTCGCCTCCGAAGCGGAGAAGCATGTGGGCAAGACCCTCGTCATCAACAACCTGCCCGGCGCGGACGGCAAGATCGGCTGGACCCAGCTTGTGAACGCCAAGCCCGACGGCCAAACCATCGGCTTCATCAACCTGCCCACCTTCACCACGCTCGCCACCATGCCCGACTCCACCTTCAGCGTGGCCGACGTGGTGCCCATCGCCAACCATCTTTCCGAGACGGGCGTCGTGGTGGTCAAGGCCGACAGCCCGTGGAAGAGCCTCAAGGAGCTGGTGGAGGCCTGCAAGGCCAAGCCCACCTACCGCGCCTCCACCAACGGCGTGGAAGC
>JAAUYX010000096.1 GCA_014804905.1 Desulfovibrio sp.
CCACGGTGCCGCAAAAGACCAGCGGCTTGCCGAGATAGCGCTCGTCAAAGACCAGGGAGCCGTTGACCGTGGGGATGCCGGACTTGTTGCCGCCGTGTTCCACGCCCTCGCGCACGCCCTCGAGCACGCGCCGCGGGTGCAGCAGGCGCGGCGGCAGCTCCTTGGCGTAGAAGGGCGAGGCGAAGCAGAACACGTCCGTATTGCAGATGAGCTCCGCGCCCATGCCCGTGCCCATGGGGTCGCGGTTGACGCCCACGATGCCCGTGAGCGCGCCGCCGTAGGGGTCCAGCGCGGAGGGGCTGTTGTGCGTCTCCACCTTGATGCAGGCGTCGTAGCCGTTGATGAACGCGATGACGCCGGCATTGTCCTTGAACACGGACTTGCAGTAGTCCTTGTCGCCCCGGCGCTCGCGCAATATGGCCGTGGCGTCGCGGATGCAGGTCTTGTAGAGATTGTCCACGCGCTCGCGGCGTCCCGTGTCCTCGTCTTTATAGTCGATGGCCGAGGCAAATATCTTGTGCTTGCAGTGCTCGGACCAAGTCTGCGCCAGGGCCTCCATTTCCACATCCGTGGGGTCTGCGGGGAGACCCGCTTGCGCGCGGGCGGCCGCAATGTCCGGCCTTACGAAATGGTCGCGGATGACGTGGAGCTCGTCGAGGTTGAGCGCCCAGGTGTTGGCGCGGCTCGCGGCGAGGAGCTCGGCGTCGCTCATGGAGGAGAGCGGCACCACGGCCACGTCCGCGCGCGCCTCGCCCGTGACGCGGGCGGCCTGCGGCGGAAAGTCCGGCTCCGCGGCCCATTCGGCGGCGCTCTTGTTGCGGAAGCGCTGGATGAGGGTGTTGCAGAGCAGGTCGCGGGCGATGGTCTCCACCTGCGCGCGGTCAAGCGGCGCGGAAGCGTCATTGCGGATGCGGTACTGGAGGGCGGTATAGACGGCGAGGCTCTCGCGCGGGACGCCCAGCACCATGGCCGCCGTGTCGCGCGCGGTGCGGCCCTCGTTGTCCGTGACGCCGGGGCGGAAGCCGACCTCGATATACCAGTCCGGCAGGGGCTCAAGCGGCGCAAGTGTGCCCAGGGCCGCGCGCTGGAGGATGGGGTCGTGCCAGACGGCGTCCTCGAGCAGGCGGCGCGCCTGGGCCTCGTCAAGACCGTCGGCGGTAAAGACCTTGACAAGGCGTACCTGGCCCACGGCAAGGCCCAGGGCCGCGCGGATGCGCTCCGCCACCTTGCGCCCCTGGACGTCCTCCAGACCGGGCCTCGGCCCCGCTTCCAGACGGTAGAGCATGACCACTCCTTTGCTCGTATTTATGCCTCCGGCGTCGGGCCGGATTCTGCTTGGCTTTGTCGTGAACCCGCGTAGCGGTGATGCAGCGCAGCGCTTGCTGCCACCGCAATGCCGAAATTATCCGTCAAAAACAGCCTTTTAGGTTCCGGCTACGTCAGAGAAAAATTTCCTCGGTCGAGTACTTAAGTACACTCCCTTCGGAAATTTTTATCTTCCTTGCCGGAACCTAAAAATCTTATTTTTTAGGATTCTTCCGGCACCAGCACCCGTCTTCCGCTTCGCTCCAGACGGGAAGTGGAAGCCTCCCTGCCAGAAGAACCGTGGCTTTTCTTCATCAGTGCCTGCGGTCGCGGACATAGTCCGTCATTTCCATAAGCACGGGCCGCTCCGGGCCGTCGGGGAGACGCATGAGCGCCTTGCGCGCCGCTTCGAGATAGTCCTGGGCTTCCTCGCGGGCGCGGCGGTCAAAGCCGCCCTCGCGCACGCGCAGGGAAATCTCGGCCGCGTCTGCCGCGCTCATGAGGCCGCAGACAAAGGCCGCGTCAAAGGCCGCGCGCTCGTTTTCCGCAAGGTTCAGCCGGTAGAAGCGCAGGGGCGGCGTGAGTTTGCCCTCGCGCACGTCGCCGCCCGTGGGCTTGCCCGTCTCCTCCGCGGGCGCGAAATCCAGCGCGTCGTCCACGATCTGGAAGGCCATGCCGAGATTTTCGCCATAGTCGGCGGCCGCCCTCACGGCGTCCGGCGCGGCGTTTGCGGCCAGCGCCCCGAGCTCGCAGGCGGCCGCGATGAGCGCCGCGGTCTTGCCGCGCACGATGGCCGCATATTCCTCGGCGCTCACGTCCACGCGGCGCTGGGCCGCGATTTCCAGAATTTCGCCCGCCGCTGTCTCGCTGGTGGCGGTGGAGAAGCAGCGACAGAGGCGCGGGTCGCCGAAATCCGCCACCTGGGCGTTGGCCCCGGAAAGCAGGGCATCGCCCGCGAGGATGGCCTGGGTCACGCCGAAGCTGGTATGCGCGGCCGCCTTGCCGCGGCGGCTCGCCGCATCGTCGAGCACATCGTCGTGGAGCAGCGTCGCCGCGTGGAGCATTTCCATGGTCACGGCGAGGTCATAGATGCGCTCGCCCGCATCGCCCAGAAGCCGCGCCATGAGCACGGTGAGGAAGGGCCGGAGCCGCTTGCCGCCGGCTTCGAGAATATGGCGCGCCACGGGGCGCACGGGCTCGGGGAGCCTTTCCGTGGCGCGGGCCAGGGCCGCGCCGATGGGGGGAAGCTCCTCTGCGAGCCGCTGTTTCAGAAGCGTTTCAGGCATGGTCTTGCTGTTCTCCTTGCGGCCCCGCGTCCGTGCCGCCGCGGCGGCCGCTCATGCCAGGCCGAGCGCGGGCAGGATGCCGCCGAGGGCGGCGAGCGCGCCGGGAAAATCCTTTTCATCCGCGGCCCGCGGGCCCACCTTGTTGGAGACCGCGCGCACCTCCACGCAGGGCACGCCGGCGCGGGCGCAGGCATAGGCCACGGCAAAGCCTTCCATGTTTTCGAGCTCCGCCCGGTGCCGGTTGGCCATTTCCCGCGCGCGGGCGAAACTGGCGCTCACCCCGGCCACCGTGAGCGAGCGCCGGGGCAAAAAGGCGCCGGGCGCGGGATCGCGCCGGGCCACAGCGCCCGCATCGGCGAGGCGCAGGCGGTCATACACGTCTTCCGGCGCGCCGTCGGCCTTGCGCCACTGGGGATAGCTGAAGGCCCGCGCCGTGACCGAGCTGCCGTCATTGAGGCCGTATTCCGGCCAGATTTCCTCCTCCACCAGGCAGAGGGCGCGGAGCGGCGTCGCCTCAAGGTCAAAGGCCCCGGCGAGGCCCAGATTGAGCACCGCGCCGATGCGCCACGACGTCGCCCCGTCCTTTCCGCCCGCGCTGGTGAGGCCGAAGCAGAAGCCCAGAGCCAGGGCCGCGTTCACCGGACCCACCCCGGTGACGCAGAAAAGCGCCTCGCGCCCCTTGAGGCGCACGGGCACGGGCGTGAGCTCGCGCAGAGCGTCCTCGGTGACGAGGCCCGGCGCCGCGTGGGCCAGTTCGGCCGCGGTGGCCGCGCAGACGAGGAGCGCCGCCCCCTCGGGCACTAGAGCCTCCAGTAGGCGAGCCCGGCTTCGCGCATGGCCGCCGGGTCATAGAGCGATTTCACGTCCAGCACCACGCCGCGGCCGGGGTCGGCGAGGCGGGCGCGCAGGTCCTCGGGGCTCATGGCCGCGTAGGCCTTGTGCGGCACGGCGAGCACGATGGCGTCGAGGTCCTTGAGCTCCTCCAGCGGCACGAGGCGCTGACCGTATTCGCGCAGGGCCTCGCCCGGGTCGGCCTCGGCGTCCGTGACCAGGATGGTGACGCCGTAGTCCTCGAGCTCGCGGATGACGTCCACCACGCGGGTGTTGCGCAAATCCGGCACATTCTCCTTGAAGGTGAAGCCGAGGATGCCCACGCGCGCGCCGTTCACCTTGGCCCCGCGCCGGATGAGCTGCTTCACTGTGCTCTCGGCCACATACTTGCCCATGTTGTCGTTGATGCGCCGTCCGGCCAAGATGACCTCGGGGTGGAAGCCCAGGGCCTCGGCCTTGAAGGTGAGGTAGTAGGGGTCCACGCCGATGCAGTGGCCGCCCACGAGGCCGGGCCGGAAGGGCAGGAAGTTCCACTTGCTGCCGGCGGCCTCCAGCACCTCGAGGGTGTCGATGCCCATGCGGTCGAAAATGATGGCGAGCTCGTTCATGAGCGCGATATTGAGGTCGCGCTGGGTGTTCTCGATGACCTTGGCGGCCTCGGCCACCTTGATGCTCGAGGCGCGGTGCACGCCCGCCTTGACCACGGAGCCGTAAATCCGCGCCAGAAGCTCGGCCGTGGCCGCATCCGAGCCGGAGACGATCTTGGTGATGGTGGCGAGGGTGTGCACCTTGTCGCCGGGGTTGATGCGCTCCGGCGAATAGCCCACGGTGAAGCCCGTGCCGAGTTTCAGACCCGACTCGCGCTCGAGGATGGGCACGCAGACCTCCTCGGTGAGGCCGGGATAGACCGTGGACTCGTACACCACCACGCAGCCCTTGCTCATGTGCCTGCCCACGGTGGTGCTCGCCCCGACCACGGGAGTGAGGTCCGGGGAGCGGTGCTGGTCGATGGGCGTGGGCACGGCCACGATGATGACCGCGGCCTCGGCGAGCTCGGCGGGGTCCGAGGTGTAGCGCACGCTGGCCGCGGCAAGGGCCGCGTCGTCCACCTCGCGGGTGCGGTCGTGCCCGGAAGCGAGCTCGGCCACGCGGGCCGCGTTGATGTCAAAGCCGATGACATCCATATGTTTGGAGAGCGCCACGGCGAGCGGCAGGCCCACATAGCCGAGGCCCACCACGGCGAGCGGCCGCTTGCGCGCTTCCAGTTCCTCAAAGGTGATCATGCGTTTTCCCCTGCCGGGCTGCGCGCCCGGGGCTTTACAAAAGCGGGATTTTCCCGCACCAAGGGGCATGGATTTCGACCTGCCCCTTCTGCTTCGCGCTCTGGGCCTCGCGCTCGTGCTTGAGGGCCTGTGCTGGGCGCTTTTCCCCGCCGGGATGCGCCGCGCCATGCGCCTTTTGCTGCGCGAGCCGGACGCGGGCCTGCGCGGCGCGGGCCTTGCCGCCGTGGCGGCCGGGCTCATCCTCGTCTGGCTCGCCGTGTAGCGGCCATCAGGCCGCCTTTTCCCCCACATGCAGGCAGACGATGCCCGAAGTCAGCTTCTTGTACCACACGCGCGCAAAACCGGCCGCGCGCATTTCCGCCGCCAGTTCCTCGGCCGTGGGAAAGGCGCGGATGCTCTCCGCCAGGTAGCCGTAGGCGCCGTCGCGCGAAAAGGCCCTGCCCACCAGCGGCAGCAGGTGGTTCAGGTAGGCGTTGTAGACGCCGCCCCAGATGCGCTCCCGCCCAGAGCCGAACTCAAGGATGCAGGCGCGGCCCCCAGGTCTGAGCACGCGGAGCATCTCGGCGAAGGCCGCACCCCGCGGCGTGATGTTGCGGATGCCGAAGGCCATGGTGATGCAGGCGGCCGCGCCGTCCCGGAGGGGGAGCTTTCGCGCGTCCGCGGCCACGGGCAGGATGCGGCGGCGGTTCTCCCCCTTGAGTTTGGGCAGCCCGTGGGCCAGCATGGGCGGGCAGAAATCCATGGCCGCCACCGTGGCCTCCGGCGCCACGCGCCGCAGGGCGAGGGCCACGTCCAGCGTGCCCGCGGCCAGGTCCAGTGCGAGGCCGTCGCCGGGCCGCGCGCTCAACGCGAGCTCGCGCCGCCAGCGCTGGTCAATGCCCAGGCTGAGGAGGCGGTTGAGGAAGTCATACCACGAGGCAATGCGCCCGAACATGCGCGCCACGGCGGCGTCGTGGTCCGGGCCGCCCTCCGGCGTCGGCAGCGCGCCGCCGTTCATTCCCGGTCTCCGGCGCCCTTGCCGCCGTCCTTGCGCGGGGGCTTGCGGCTCTCCTCAGCCTCGCCGCCCGCGCCCAAATGCGCGGATTCGGCAATGGCACGGGCCACCACGCCATAGACGGCCGGAAATATCTCCGCGAAATTTCCCGGCGAAACGGTGCGCGTCTCGATGAACTTGGCGGTCAGTTCCTTGGCCACCTGAAGGGCTTCCCTGCTGTCCTTGTCCACGGCCTTGTCATCCGCCCGGCAAAGCCGGGGAAAAAACCCGTCCCTGGGGAATGGCCGCCGAGCCCACAGCGGGTCGCGCGCCTGGACGGGGAAAAGAACGGAAACGAGAGCCCCCGCCCTTTTTGTTGGTTGCGTTCTGCGCCTGGGCCCGCGCGGAAGCGGCCCGAGGCGCGGCGAGCATAGGCCTTCCCGTGCCGGCTGGCAAGCGGGCCTACGACTCCATGAGGCGGCTGATTTCCTCGCGCAGGATGCGCGCCACGGCGCTGGCGGCGGCCTTGCCCACCTCCTCGTTGAAGCGGGGCTCGAGGTTGTCGAGGCGCTGCTCCATGGCGTCCATGCGCGCGAGCAGGCTCTTTTGCCGCGTCTCAAGGCCGCTCAGACGCGCCTCGAGGCCCTCGGGCATCTGCGCGGGCGGCGGCGTATCCTTGAGCGCCTGTCCCACCGAGGAGGCGATGAGCGCCGCAAAGCCGTTGTGCAGGGGGCTGCCCTCGCGCAAAAGGTCCCCCAGGGAGACGGAATCGGCGGCCGAATGTTCCAGGGCCTCGATGCGAGCACGGGCCGCGGCGAGGTCGGCCTCGCACTGGCGCAGGCGCTCGCCGAGGGCCCCGGCCAGCGCCGCGAAATCCTCGGTGGCCGCGAGCAGCGCCGAGGCCGGAACGGTGGCGGTGGCGGATGTCGGCTGCTCTTCGGGGGCGGCCGCATCGGGGCCGGGAGTGGCTTCGGCTGCGTCCACAGGAGTTTCGGGGGCAGTTTCCGGAGCTGCTTCGGGCTCGGGGGCAGCTTCGGGGGCGGCCGCAGCTTCGGCGGCAGGAGCTTCCTCGGGTGCCGCGTCGGCGGGTACTGACGCGACCTCGGCTTCAGGGGCAGCGGCTGCTTCGGCCGCCATGAACGCGGCTTCCGACACATCCACGGCATCCACAGGGGCTGCCTCGGCGGCCACCCCGGGCTCGGGCAGGGGTGGCTCCACTTCCGGGAGCAGGGCCTCACCTGCGGGGGCGGCCGGAAGCTCCGCTTCGTCCGTTGGCGGGATTTCCGTAAATTCGGCCTCGATGGGGGGCAGGTCCTCCCCAAGCTCTGGCGCGGGTTCTGGCGCCGGCGCGGCTGCGGGAGCCGCGACCTCCATGTCGAGGCTGGCTTCTTCCGCCACCGCCACTTCTTCCACCACGGCTGCGGTGGGGATTTCGGGTTCCGCAACCGGTTCGGGGATGGGTTGCGGGGCGGGTTCCGGTTGCGGCGTTGCCGCGGCCATCAGGTCCTCGAAGGACGGCGCGGCGGCTTCGGGAGCCGGCGCGGGAGCTTCGGGGGCGCCGGCAGGCGCTCCGGGCGCGGGCGCGGTCTCGGCATCCAGCGAGGTCAAGAGGCTGGCGAGGTCGGCCTCAAGGTCGGGCTCGCCCGGCGCCGCAGGGGGTGCGGCCTGTGGGGCAAGGGCCGGGTCGCCGAGCAGGGCGTCGAGGTCCGCCTCCAGGTCGGGCGCGGCCGCGGCAGGGTCAGCAG
>JAAUYX010000097.1 GCA_014804905.1 Desulfovibrio sp.
CAGGTGGCCGCCACCGTCAAGATGATCCAGAACGTGCTCATCGGCGTGACCGCCTTCTGCGTGGCCATCTACTTCACCAAGACGGAGAACAGCGGCGAGACGGTGGGCGCGAGCGAAATCTGGAACCGCTTCCCGAAGTTCGTCATCGGCTTCCTCGGCGTCTCCATCATCATGTCCATCATCAGCGCCCAGCTTGGCGGTGACTTCGCCAAGATGCTTGTTGACAACGGCGTCAACAAGATCGCCAACCCGCTGCGCGGCTGGTTCTTCTGCCTGGCGTTTATCGCCATCGGCCTCACCACCGACTTCCGCGTCCTTGCCAAGTACTTCAAGGGCGGCAAGCCGGTCATCCTCTATGTGTGCGGCCAGTCCCTGAACCTCGCCCTGACCCTGCTCATGGCCTGGATCATGTTCTACAAGGTCTTCCCCGAAATCACGGCGCGCATCTAGCGCACCGCACAGCAAAAGCCGCCGCGGCCCAATGCCGCGGCGGCTTTTTTTCGTGAGCCCACCATGCCCCGCGCCGCACGCACCATCTTCCGCCTCTGCTGCTGGATTGGCGGCCTGTGGCTGTTCTTCTGCGTTCTCGGGCCCTGGCTCTTCTCGCTCTCGCCCGCGTGGCAACGCTATGACGCCGTGCAGGAAGAGCACAATATCCACAGCGGCGCCATCTACTACACCGATGTTCCGGTGACGCAGGCCTCCGAGGAGGCCACGCGCAAGGCCGTGCGCGAAGGCATGGCCCTGCGGATGCAGCAGCGCCTTGCGGACCGCAAGGCCGCTGAAGCCGCAAAGCAGGGAGCGGAGGCGGATGACAAAAGCCGCTGAGCTCACGCCCGGCAGCCCGCAAGGGGCCAGGCCCGCGCCCCGCTATGTGGTGAGCGGCTGCCTGGCCGGGCTTTGCTGCCGCTATGACGGGGGCAGCAACCCGTGCCCCGAAGTGGTGAAGCTCGTGGAAGCGGGCCTTGCCGTGCCCGTGTGCCCGGAAAGCCTTTCGGGCCTTCCCGTGCCGAGACCGCCGTGCGAGCAGGTGCCGGGCGGGCCGGACAAGAACGAAATCCGCGTGCTTTCCCGTGACGGCGCGGATGTGACCGCGGCCTTCAAGCTCGGGGCCAGGCGCGCCCTTGAGGCGGCCCTTGCCACGGACTGCCGCGGCGCCATCCTCAAGGCGCGCTCGCCCTCCTGCGGGGTGGGCACGGTCTATGACGGCAGCTTCAGCCACACCTTGCGCCCCGGCGACGGGCTCTGGGCGCGCCTTTTGCGCGAAGCGGGCTTCAGCCTCTGGACCGAGGACGACCTTCCCCCAGGCCTCGGCGCCTGAGTTCCGGCTGGCGCACCGCCGCGGCGGCTCCGCCGCCTCCCCCTCCCTTCCCGCGCAACTCTGCGCCCCGCTGTCTCAGCCCTGCCGCCGCTCGGCCTCCCCGGCCGGGCCCCTGCTTACAGTGAAGTTGTTCTTCCCGTTCTGCTTGGTCTCGTAAAGGGCCGCATCCGCGCTCTGGTAGAGCTCGATGAAACGTGTGCCGTCCGCCGGGGCGAAACTCACGCCGATGCTGGCCGAGACCTGCCAGCGGGCTTCGCCGTCCGTGCAGGTAAAATGCAGGGCTTCCACGAGTTCTCGGGCCTTTTGCTCCGCCCAGTCCCGGCTCGGGATGGGAATGAAGGCCACGAATTCGTCGCCGCCGATGCGGCCCACGATGTCATCCTCGCGGAAGTGCTTCCTGATGGTCGCGGAAAACTCCCGGATGCAGAGGTCGCCGAAGGCGTGGCCGAAAGTGTCGTTGGCGTGCTTGAAATCATCGATATCAAAGATGAAGAAGGAGAATTCGCTCCCCGGATGGTGCGCCAGCGCATCGTCGATCATGCGCTCCGTGGCCTTCTTGTTGTAGCACTTGGTCATTTCGTCCATATTGGCCAAGGCTTCCTTCTGCTTCTCCACATCGATGTTCTTTCTGTAAGTGAACATGTGCAGGGAATCGTCGTCCGGCGAATAGAACACATGGGCGTCGATGCGCATCCAGTGATAGGTCTGGCCGTCCTGGGTAATCATGAAGTCATAGCGCAGGTGCTGGTTGCCCCTGGCGAATTCCCGCAGCACGTTCCTGGTGGAGAAATGCGCGATATAGCCCTCGCGGAATTCGGGCTTGATCTGCTTTTCGGCAATGATGCGCACGCCCTCGTCAAAGGAGAGCCCGCTTGCGCCGATGCGGGCGAAATAGTCCTCCGTGTTCTTGCCTACGCAGCGGTTGCGGGTGATGTTCCATTCATAGATGTCGTCATAGAGCTGTTCCGTGGCCTGCTTGAAAAGGCCGAGGCGCTGCTCGATGACGCCGGTGATCTTTTTGTTGAAGCTCCTGATGACCAGGGTGATGATGGTGAGCACACTCGCCATGATGAGCGCGAGCACAAGGATTGACGTGGCGATCTGCCCCTTCAGCTTGCCCACCAGCGGCGCCGTGTCCTGCTCCACGAGCAGGTACCACGAAAGCTCCGGCATGTAGCGGGTGACCAGATAGGCCGATTCCTTGCCTTCGGGCCCCGTGCCCGCCCAGAGGCCGAAGTTCTCGTCGCTGTTGCGCCTCCCGAGGATTTCCGGCCGCAGCTTTTCCCTGCCCGCGAGCGTGAACCAGTTCTTGCCCTCCTCCCCGGTATGCGCGCGCGAAAGCTCGATGCGCCCCGCGCTGTTGAGGAGGAACACCTCCACCCCGTAACGCTCCTCGTACTCCTTGAGAATGTGCTTGAGGGAGGCGGTGCCGATGCCGATGCCCACCACGCCGAGCGTTTCGCCCCAGGGGTCCACGACCTTGCAGTTCACGAAGACGGCCGCGGCATTGTCCGCGCCCGTGGCCCTCTCCGTATCCACGTTGAGGGAATATTGCCGCTTCGAGGCCATGAGGCCGGCATACCAGGCATTTTCCGGGGCGCCGGGGGCGAGGACGCGGTCGATGCCGCCAGCGCTGTAGTAGCGGCGGCTCGCGGCCGACACGAGAAAGACCGCGTCAAAGTGGTTCGCTTCCTGATAGGCGGCAAGATAGGACTGGATGGCGCGGGTGAACTCCGCCTCGTCCAGGTGCGCGCGCTCGCGCAGGAGATAGTCGGCGAGGAAGGTGTCCCCGGCCATGGTCAGGGCGATGGTCACGGGCCGGTTGAGCACCGAGGAGAGCCGGAAATAGATGCTGTCCGCGGTAAGCGCCGAGACCTGCTCCAGGTTGGCCAGCGAAACGCGGTAATTGGCGCTGTGGCTGAAAAAGGCGGTGAGGACAAAGCCCACGAGGAGGATTAAGCCCACCAGCAGATTTGTCTTGACTACCCTGCTGCGCATGATGCCTCCCTCTGCCTTTCCCCGTCTGCCGCCCGTCGCGCCGGGTTTTCGCCGCGTCTCAGGCGGCCGGGGCGCCCTGGGGCTGCTGCCTCGGCGTGGCCGTGATGCCGCGGCGCGCGAGCTCGGCCACGGCCTTGGCGCAAAATTCGGGGAGCTTCGCCTCAAGCGCCGGCGTGAGCTCGGGCGAAAGCGTCCCGCAGTCCACGGGCTGGATACCGATGATGAAGGCGTCCGGCCGGGCGCCCGCGAGCTCGCAACTGATGAGCGTGTCCACGAGGTCGGTCTGGTGCGTGGAATCCCTGAAGCTCAGGCTCTTGCGCAGGTCCTCCCCCTCCAGGAGGTAGATGGTTCCCGGCGCTCCTGGGCCGAGCACAACGTCCAGCACCACCAGAAGGTCCGCATCCATAATGTCGGGCATGAGAAAGAGGCCGAGCGTGCCGCCGTCCAAAAGGCGCACATTGTCCGGCCAGACATAGTCCCGCTCGAGCCGGTTCACGGCGGCCACGCCGAAGCCCTCGTCGCTGAGGAGGATATTGCCCACGCCGAGCACGAGCACCCGCGGTTCTGCCATCTGCCCTCCTTGCGCTCTGCTGCAATGGTTCTGGCGTGAAAGACTTGCAGGCCTTTCGGCGCGTATGGAACCCTGCCATGGCTGTGCTGCCTTGTAATGCCGAAATTATCCGTCAAAAACAGCCTTTTCGGTGCTGGCTGCGTCAGAGAAAAATTTCCTTGGTCGAGTACTTAAGTACACTCCCTGCGGAAATTTTTATCTTCCTTGCCAGCACCGAAAAATCTTATTTTTTAGGATTCTTCCGGCACCAGCATCCGTCTGTCGCTGCGCTCCAGACGGAACCTCGAATTTCCTCAATCACAGCAAGCTAGAACGCATACGGCGAGGGCGGGCCCGAAGCCCGCCCCCGATTTTTTCTTGCTTCCGGTCCGCGTCGCCGCGCCGGGCGTGAGGCGCTTTACAGCACCTTGAACTTGTGGACCTGATTGGTCTCGCCGTCGATGACATGCACCGCGCAGGCGATGCAGGGGTCAAAGGAGTGGACCACGCGCAGGATTTCCACCGGACGCGCCGGGTCGGCCACGGGCGTGCCCACGAGCGCCTCCTCGCAGGCGCTGGGCACGTTCTTGGCGTCACGCGGGCTCAGGTTCCAGGTGGTGGGCACCACCAGCTGGAAATTGGCGATGCGCGCGTCGTCATCTGTCACGATCCAGTGGGAGAGGCCGCCGCGCGGGGCGTTGACAAAGCCCACGCCCCTGGCGCTCTTGGGCGGCTCGTAGTTCTCCACAATCTGCTGGTCTTTGGTAATGTTGTTTTCGTACTGCTTGATCCAGGTCTCGATCTGCTGGGCCACGGCCAAGGCCTCGATGCCGCGCGCGGCCGTGCGGCCGAGCGTGGAGAAGAGGGCCTCGGGCCCGACCTGGAGCACGCCGAGCACCTTGTCCACCATGGGCTTGATGGTCCTGTGCTCCTGCGCGTAGGACACGAGCACCTGCGCGAGCGGCCCGGTCTCCACGGAGATGCCGTCGTAGCGCGGGGCCTTGAGCCAGGAATACTTGTCCTTGTCGCCCATCTTGGTGAAGTAGGGCACGGTCTCGCCTTCGTAGGGATGGCGGGCCTTGTCGCCCTCGTACCAGCTGTGGGCCACGCCCTCGGCGATCTTGTTGGGGTCCATGTCGCGAACCTTGCCGATCTTGCGGTCAAGGATGACGCCGGGCCTGAGCCAGCGCTTCTGGAGATCGCGCTCGCAGCCGGGGTCCGGGAACTCGCCGAAGGCCATGAAGTTGCGCGTGCCGCCGTAGGTGGCGCATTCCTTGTACTGGCTCGCGATGGCGATGAGGTCGGGGATGTAGTAATCCTCAATGAAGGCCAGCGTTTCCTTGTAAAGGTCGGTGAATTCCTTGATGCGCTCGGGCGTCAGCGCGCCGTAGTTGGTGACACCGCCGGGCACGGTGAACTGGGTATGCGGGTTCTTGGCGCCGAACACGGCCATGGCGCGCGCCGCCTTGACCTGCACGCGCAGGGCGGCGAGGTAGTCGGCCGTGCCGATGAGGTTGAGCTCCGGGCTCAGGTGATAGGCCGGGTGATTGCCGAGGAAGTAGGCGTTGGTGAAGGGCCCGAGCTGGCCACTGTCCACAAAGGCCTTGAGCTTGGCCTGCACGGCGCGGTAATCGTCGGGCGTGACCTTGCGGTTGGAGATGGAATTGGCAATCTGCGCGGCCTTGACCGGGTCGCCCTGGAGCGCGTTGACCACGTCCACGAAGTCCAGCGCGTGCAGGGCGTAGAAATGCACGAGATGGTCATGCAGGTAGAGCATGGCCAGGACGAGGTTGCGCAGGTAGGTCGCGTTGGCCGGAATGGGCTTGTTGATGGCGTCTTCCACGGCGCGCGTGGATGCGAGCGAGTGGCTGTAGGTACAGACGCCGCAGGTGCGCTGCGTGAAATGGGGCGCGTCAAAGGGGTTGCGCCCCTTGAGGATGATCTCCAGCCCGCGGAACAGCGTGCCCACGCAGCGGGCTTCCTTGATTTTGCCCCTTTCCACCTCCGCCTCGATGCGGAGATGCCCCTCGATGCGGGTCAGCGGATCGACCACCACCTGGCCGGTATAGTTGCTCTGGGGCGCTTGAATGACCTGGCTCATGGTTTCCCCCTAGTTCTTGTAGAATGGCGTCATGTCGTCCCAGAAACCGGGCTCGCTGCAGCCGATGCAGGGGCTGCCCGCGCCCACGGGCCAGTTGGTCTGGTTGAAGAGCACCACCGGACAGTTGTTGTAGGTCTGCGGGCCCTTGCAGCCCAGGTCATAGAGGCACCAGCCCTTGCGCGCCTCCTCGGAATTGAAGGAAGGGGCGAACTCGCCGGCGTCGAAATGCTTGCGGCGCTCGCAGCGGTCATGCACGGTCTGGCCGTAGAACATGAGCGGGCGGCCGAGCTCGTCGAGCTCGATGTCCATGCCGCTCAGG
>JAAUYX010000098.1 GCA_014804905.1 Desulfovibrio sp.
CCGGCAAGCAGACCTCGGAATTTCTCATGCTCCGCAACGGGGCCATTGATTTCGCGCTCGCCTCGACGATCAACTGGTCGCCGCAGATCAAGGAGCTCAACCTACCGGCCCTCCCCTTCTTCATCGCCGCGCAGCCCGACCGCTACAAGGCCATGGACGCCATCGAGGCCGGCAAGTCCGGCAAGATGATGGTGGACGCCATCGAGGACAAGGGCGTGAAAATCATCGGCTGGGCCGAGAACGGCTTCCGCGAGCTCACCACCAGCAAGGGCCCCATCGCCTCGCCCGAGGACATGAAGGGCCTCAAGATTCGCGTGGTGGGGAGCCCCATCTTCATCGAGACCTTCCGCGAACTGGGCGCCAACCCGGTGAACATGAACTGGAGCGAGGCCACCACCGGCTTCCAGCAGGGCGTTGTGGACGGCCAGGAAAATCCCACCAATGGCATCAATATTCCGCTCAAGATTTGGGATTTCCACAAGCATCACAGCGACTGGCACTACATGATCGACCCCCTGCTCATGGGCGTGAACCCGCAGGTGTGGAAGAGCTTCAGCCCCGAGGACCAGAAGCTGCTCGTGGAATGCGCTGCCGAAGCGGAAAAGTACGGCAAGGCCCTTTCGCGCCTTGGCATGGATGACGGCGCTTCCGCCGCCTACCTGAAGAGCATCGGCGAGCTGCCCGAAGCGGCGGACCCCTACGCCACCATGAAGGAAAACGGGATGACCGTCACCCGCCTCACGCCCGAGCAGATCCAGGCCTTCCACAAGGCCACGCAGAAGGTGCGTGACGACTGGACGGCCAAGATCGGGCCCGACCTCGTGAAGGCGGCCGAGAGCGACATGGCCGCCGTCAAGTAGCCCCGCATGACGTTTGCGACCTGCGGCCCCCCGCGCACCTCGCGGGGCGGCCGCGGGCCGTGGAGGGAGGAACGAACCATGCGCCCCATTCCCAAGATGCTGCTCCTTTTTGCGCTCATCATTCTCGGCTCGGCCATCGTGTTTGTCATCATCAACGATGAGGACATCGGCACCCCCAAGGCGCCCGCGCAGACGTCCGCCCCTGCGCCCGCACAGACAGCCGGGACTGCCGGGAGGTAGGCCATGCGCCACCCGCTCCACTACCTGAACGAGCACTTCGAGGAAGTGCTGGGCTCCATCCTGCTCGCCGTCATGGCCACGGTGGCATTCATCAATGTCATCGTGCGCTACTGCACCTCGTTTTCCTTTGCCTGGAGCGAGGAGCTGACGGTGAACTTCTTTGTCTGGGTGGTGCTTCTCGGCACGGCGCGCGCCTTCCGGCAGGGCACGCATCTCGGCATGAACATTGTCTATGAAGCGCTGCCCAAGCCCGCGCGCAAGGCGTGCTACTGGTTCGGCTGCGCCCTGTGCGTGCTCTTTTTCGGCGCGCTGTGCTGGACGGGCACGCTTGAAGTCATCGACGAGTACGAGCTGGACTCCATTTCCGAGTCCCTCGGCGTTCCCGTGTGGTGGTACACCATTGCGACGCCGCTCTTTTCCCTGCTGATCATCGTGCGCATGTGCCAGCGCTCCTGGCTGGATTTGCGCACGGGCAACTTTTAGCGACGGCGCGGGCCAGGCCCCGCGCCCGCGTTGCGCCTCCGCAACGCTCCCGAACCTGCCATGGAAAGTACGCTTTTTCAGGACCCCGCTTTCTGGCTTTTGACGCTCTTCCTCGTGCCGCTCCTTTTGCGCGTGCCCATTGCGCTCTCGCTGGGCGTGGCGGCCCTTGTGGTCGTCTGGAAGTGGGATATGGGCCTGAACATGCTTTCCTACAACTTTTTTGCGGGCATCGCCAAGTTTCCGCTGCTCGCCATCCCCTTCTTCATCCTTGCTGGCTATATCATGGAACGCGCGGGCATCGCCTCGCGCATCGTGACCCTCATGGAATCGCTTACGGGGACGATGACGGGCGGCCTCGCCATCGCCACAGTGGCCGTCGCCACCTTCTGGGGCGCGGTGAGCGGCTCCGGGCCGGCCACCGTGGCGGCGCTGGGGCTCATCCTCATTCCCGGCATGACGCGCGTGGGCTATGACCGCGATTTCGCTGCGGCCACGGTCTCCGTCACATCCGGCCTCGCCATCGTCATCCCGCCGAGCATCGCCTTCATCGTCTACGGCGGCATCGCCAACGTGTCCGTGCCCGCGCTCTTTGCCGCGGGCTTCGTGCCCGGCCTCATCGTGGCCCTGTGCATCATGGCGGCGGTGTACTTCATCTCCCGCAGGAAGGGCTATCGCGGCAAGCGCGGCACCAAGCCCGTGGGCAAGGCCTTTCGCGAGGCCTTCTGGGGCGTGCTCACCCCGGCGGTCATCCTCGGGGGCATCTACGGCGGCATCTTCACGCCCACCGAGGCCGCGGCCGTGGCCGTGTTCTGGGGCCTTTTCGTGGGCATCTTCATCTACCGCACCATCAACAGCGTGAAGATGCTCTTCGAAATCTTTTCCGCCAGTATGCAGGCCACGGCCGTGGTGATGATCGTGGTGACCTGCGCGGGCCTCTATTCCTGGGTGGCCTCCACCGTTGGCCTTGTGGAGCGCGGCTCGGCGCTGCTGCTTTCCGTCTCCGGCGACCCGTGGGTCGTGCTTTTGATGATCAACATCATCCTGCTGCTCGCGGGCATGTTGCTGGACGCCATTTCCATCTACTATGTGTTCCTGCCCTTCATGCTGCCCATCATGGCCCACTTCGGCTGGGACCCCATCTGGTTCGGCATCATGATGACCGTCAACCTGGCCGTGGGCCAGGTCACGCCGCCTGTGGCGGTGAACCTCTATGTGGGAGCGAATATCAGCGGCCTGACCATGGAGCAAATCAGCAAGGCGGCGCTGCCGCTCATCGGGGCGGCGCTCATTGCGCTCATCGTCATCATCCTCTTCCCGGGGCTTTCCACCTTCCTGCCGCGCCTGCTGGGGCTGTCGTAGCGGAGGAAGAATGTCGGCGCCGGAAGCGGCCTAGCGCGACCTGCGCATGAGCTTCCAGGTGAGCTTGATGACGGAAAGCAGCTCGTTCAGCACGGGAACGCCGGAGAAAAGGCTGGTGGTGGCGTCGGCTTCGGTGAGGGGCTTGAGGGCCCGTGTGGGCGGGGGCGGCGGCGTTTTTTCGCCGTCCGCGTCCGGACTGTTTTCCGCGGAGAGGTCGCCAACGGACTTTACCGCGCCCTTTTGCAGCGCGGGTTCGGCGGTCTCCACACCGCCCTCGGCGGCCCCGGCCTCCCCGTCAATATCCTCACCGGGCACGCTCTCGGCGTCGCCACCAGCACCGCGCCGGGCGGCCATGGCGCGGCTGAGCTGCCACTGGCGCTCGGCAGCCACCTGGCGCTGGCGTTCCTCCCGCTCGCGGGAAAAGGCGTTGAGGCTTTCGCGGATATCCTTGCTCAGGGCGTCGCCCGCCGTTTCTCCCATGGCCTTGCCTAGCCCGGCCTCAAGGGCGGCCAGCATGGCCTCCGGGCTCTCCGCGGTCATGCAGATGCGGGCGAATCGGTCCTGCGCCTTGGGCGTCACCTCCAGGCTCTGGGCCAGGGCTTCGGCCGCCTCGTCATAGGCGTGCTCCCGGATAAGGCGGTGCGCCTCGGCCAGGAAGGGGCTGCGGGCGTCCGGGTCATCCTGCAAAAGGCGGCCATAGGCCGTGCGGGCGCGGTGCCAGCGCCGGGCGCGCACAAAGGTCTCGGCCGCGCGCGCAAGCCAGGCGTGAAAACGCGGCAGGTCGCCCTTGCCCTTCCAGGCCGCGGCCATGCCGAGCTCTGCCTCGCCCTTGATCTGCGCGCTGCGCAAGGCCCGCTGGAAGGCGCTGATGGCGTGGTTCCAGCGGTTCTCGTCCAGACAGCGCATCCCCACCTTGAAATAGTCTTCGGGCTGGCGATTGGGCCGAAGCAGCAGGCCATAGGTGGCGAGGGCGGCGTCGAAGGCGCTGGTGTCCGCGTGTTGCGCCGCCACCCGCAACTGGTCGAGCCGGGGCCGCTCCGCGAGAAGCGACGCGAGCTTTTCCTGAAGCGCGGGCACGGAGTACGGCCGCCCGAGCAGCGCGCTCGCGCCGCTGCCGAGGGTCTTGAGCTGTTCGGCCTCGCTGTCATTGGGCAGGATGAGCAGGACGGGCATGGCCAGAAGGCGCGGGTGCAGCCTGAGGATGGCGCAGAACTGCTCGCCGTCCATGTCCTCCAGCTTTTGCGTGCAGACGATGATCTCCGGCGAAAAGCCGGACCTGGCCGGCGTGATGCCCGCCAGCATCCGCGCGGCGGCGACACCCGAGGTCATGACGCGCACATCGGCCACCCCGGCCTCGCGCAGGGCGCGCTTGTCCAGCGCGCCGAGAGCTTCGCTCTCGCACAGGAGCAGCACGGCGGGGAGGTTGGGGGTGGCGGCCATGCGGGCGTGGACCTCGCTCGGGAACAGGATGCGCGGACGGGCGGCGGGAACCGCCCCTTGGACGCCGCAGCATAGCCCGGTCCCGGCGTATCCGCAAGCGGAGCGCCCCGTGCCCGCGGAAATGCGGGCGGAGCGGCGTGCGCGCCGAAAGGTGGGAAGCCGGCCCGCATCCGGGGCGCGGAGAGCCCCGGACCCCGGATGTGGCCGGAAAGAAAGGCTGAACTGTGGGCCGGCGCCTACATGGCGCTCAGCATTTCCACATCTTCGCTGGAAAGCAGTTTGTCAAGGTCCAGCATGATCAGCAGGCGGTCCTGAAGCTGGCCCACGCCGCTGATATAGTCGGACTCAACACCCGCCACCACCGGCGGCGGCGGCTCCACCGTGCTCGCAGGAATGCGGAGCACCTCCGAAACGGCGTCCACCACGAAGCCCACGATGATGTTGTTGATCTCGATGACGATGATGCGGGTGTTCTTGTCATGCGCCTTGGGCGCAAGGCCGAAACGCCGCCTCAGATCGATGATCGGGATCACCTTCCCCCGCAGGTTGATGACGCCTTCCACAAATTCCGGCGCGCGGGGCACCTTGGTGATCTCCATGGTGCGGATGATCTCCTGCACCTTGAGGATGTTCACCCCGAATTCCTCGTCGCCGATGCTGAACGTCACCAGTTGCAGGAGTTCATCATCCTGCTTTTTCAGGCTTGGATCCATATCCGCTCCCTCATCTCACTGGCGTCCTGCGCGGCCAAAAAATCCTGCTGCCGCGCCGCACATGCTTGGTCACACTATGCCTTATCGTCCCAAGCGTAAAGTTCACTAGGGCGGAAGCAAAAAATCGCTTCAGAACATGGGCTCGCCCGGCGCGGGGATGCGCTCGGGAAAGGTCGCGCCAAGGGCGTGCTGAAGGTCGTCCACGCTATAGAGGTCGCGCAGGACCAGGGGCTTTTCCGCCAGCTCCCCGGCCGGAAAGAGCGCGGTCAGCGGGATGCTCTTGCTGCCGAGCATCTCCAAGAGGCGCACGGCGTAAGCGTTGGGTCGCGTCAAATCCACGCGGACAAGCTCCATGCCGTGCCTTGCCTGCCATTCCCGCAGGCGCTCCCCGGTGAGCACAGTGGCCTCGAGGAATTTGCAGTTGGGGCACCAGTCCGCGGTGAATTCCAGCAGCATGGGCTTCTTGCCCAGGGTGGCCGTGAAGTATTCCGGCGAGAAGTCGCGCCATTGCGGGAGCGGCGTCACGGGCCTGAGCACCCAGACAACGGCCAGCCCCAGCAGCACGCAGCCGGCAAGGCCCATGATGCGCCGCCGTAGCAGGGGCGCGGAAAGCGAGCAATAGCGCCCCCACAGCCACGCGCACAGGGCGACCACCAGAAGAACGCTCAGGACCTGCATGTGCTTTTCCACCGGCAGGATGGAAAGGAGATAGAGCGCCGTGGCAAGCAGGAGGAAGCCGAGCAGGTGCTCGAAAACGTGCATCCAGGGCCCTGGCCGCGGCAGGATGCGCACCAGGGAGGGCCAGGCGCTGAAAACGATATACGGCAGCGCCATCCCGAGCCCGACTGCCCAGAACACCACCACCAGCACAAAGAGCGGCTGGGTGAAGGCCCAGCCCAGCACCCCGCCGAGCAGGGGTCCGCTGCACGGGGTGGCGAGAAAGGTGGAGACGAGTCCGGTGAGATAGGCGTTGAGCCGCGGATGCTGCTCCGAGGTGCCGGGCTTGAGGTCAAAGGTCGGCAGCGTGAAAACGCCGAGCATGGAAAGCCCCATGAGGAACACCAGAAGCAGCATGACCAAAAGGATGGCCTGGTTCTGGTAAAGCTGGCCCCACATGAGGTCCGCGAGGCCCAGCAACAGGGCCAGCAGAGTGAACAGCGTGAGGATACCCGCGGCGAAACAGAGATTGTGCTCCCGGAAACGCCGCAACTGCGCGCCCCGGCCGCCGCCCATGAGCAAAAGCCCGCTGAGCTTGAAGGTCAGCACCGGAAGCACGCAGGGCATGGCGTTGAGGATGAGCCCGGCCAGAAGCCCGAGAAAAAGCGCCTTGCCGAGGCCGAATATCTCCAGTTCGGCCGCGGCATAGCGGGGCTCGAGGCTGAGGTCGAAATCCTCGGGCGGGGGCAGGGCCGTGGCCTCCGGGGGGAGCGTGCCCGGCTCGGCTTCGGCCGGCGGGGCGTCCGGCTCCGCTTCCGCCTCCGGGGCGGTGGCGCGCGGCGGGGGCGCCGCGCCCTCCTCCACCAGCAGCACATCCGGGCTTTCGCCGGGCCCGGCGGCCGTGAGCGCGCCCCCGGCTGTCTCCAGGAGCGCCTCGGCCGTCTTGTGCCAGTCGCGCCCGTCAAGCTGCGGGAGTTGGTCCGGAATGGTCCCGGTGAGGCTTTGGCTCACGGGCAGACAGTGGCGGTCCGAGCACAGGAGCATCCGCAATTCGGCGGCATAGAGACGCCCAGGGGCCTCGCCGGGGAGCACCGTAAGCAGAAGGACATCCCCCTCATAGGTGGAGACGGTGCTCTCCGGGTCAAACTGGTCGCGCTGCAGGGAGCCGGCAGGATACAGCACGGGCATGAGCCCCTTGCCTTCGAGGGTGAGGTCAAGGCTGGTGGGGCGCCCGGTCTCCGCCGCTGCATGGGCATAGGCGTGGTAGCCCTTGGGGACGCGGTAGCGCATGGCCCCCACCACGGCATCGCCGTGGCGCGCAAATTCCAGCGTCGGGGCCACATCCGTGGCCCACGCGGGGACGCCCCCGCCGAGAAGGGCGCAGCAGGCGAGAATCAGCGCAAGCAGGAACGTATGCGGCATGACCTAGAAAACCCTGAGCGGCCGGAAAGGCGCATTTTTTTCAGAATGACGAAAAAACATTTGACAACTCTGCGCCGCCTCTCTATGCTGCCTTTTGTTGCGGGTCATTAGCTCAATTGGTAGAGCAGCTGACTCTTAATCAGTTGGTTCGGGGTTCGAGTCCCTGATGGCCCACCAGTTTTCCAGCCCTTGCGGGAATCCCGCAAGGGCTTTTCTTTTGCCGCGCGGCTGCCCCGCCCCAGTTCCTGCGCCTGTATGTTTCATGGCCTCCTTATAGCCTGCCCGGTGGCAGCCGTCAAAGGCGGAAAAGACCCCTACGCGAATAAGCGCCGCGAGCGTGTCGCCGGGTGCTCATGGGCAAAATCCCGCCGCGGGCAGCGCGAGTCAGGCCGGGGGGTCAGCGCAATGCCCCGGCCCCTCGTTTCCGCTCAGGCTTTGATGTACCAGCCATCGAGGATTTCCGGCAGCATCCCGGCCATGATCTCGTCGCCATCCTTCATGGTGGCCGTGATGATCCGCAGGGAGTGCCGGTCCAGCGCCTGCCCCGGATGCAGTTTGGCAAAGGCCCATTGCAGGAACACGGCCATGTTCTGCTCCGGCTCCAGAATGGAATTGTCGTCCAGCAGTTCAAACCAGGTCCTGAGCACTTCTCCCTTCTCCGAGGCGAAAAGCCTGTCCATGAACTCTCGCATGGATGTCAGGGACAGCAGCTCCCTGTGCCAGGCGAGCAGCACATATTCCAGCAGCTGCTTCCAGCTGGAGAAGGCGCCGGGCCCCAGGTCATCCGGCCGCATTTGCGTGAATACCCACAGCGAGGAGACTTCGTTCTCCCTCGCAACCACGCTTTTGGAGACTGGCATAAACGCGGGGGATTCCACAAAGGTGCGTTCGGCGTGCACAATGCTCCCCCCCATGAGGAAGCTGCCCATGACGCCCCCCATGCTGGCCCTGTAGCAGCCATGCCCCCAGGCGGGCATCTGCGGAACCTGCTGGATGGCAGGGAGCCCGCGCTCCTTGTCCGCTTCTTCCCGCTCATGCACGAGGATGAGCGACGTAAGCTCGCTGACGAGCTGGTACTTGAGCGCCAGGGCCAGCTTTTCCTCATCCGAGGCACTCTCCTCCATCTGGCAGCGCCTGCCCAGGCGCAGCAGGTCAGCGGCGTCACGGGCGATTTCCACGCGGTCGCACGCGGCCTTTTTTGTCGTGCCGTCCCGCTCCCAGGAAAGGATTGGCCCGGAAGCGGGCGCGCCCCTGAGCAGAGCGAAGGCGTGGACCGTTTCGCCGTCATAGAGGCATTTGGGCATGGCGGACTGCCACAGCGTTTCCTGCCCCCAGTCGATGCGGATATTCCGCGCCAGGGCCGCGCGCATCCGGTGGAACATGCGCACGATGGCCCCGGCCACATCTTCGCCGGGGCTCACGAACTCGCACGCGCCCCCGGTCTGCTCCGCCATGTTTCGCAACAGGCTCTCCGCAGGCGCGCAGCCCACGCCGATGACGAAGAGGCGGTGCCCGGACTTCCGGGCGGCGGCGACGATGCTTTCCACCTCCCAGACGTCCCCGTCCGTGATGAGCAGCACCAGCGGGGGCACTTCCTCACCGCTGTCGGCGGCAATATCCGCGCAGGCGGAGCGCAGGGCCGCTTCCATTTCCGTGCCGCCCATGTCCGCTTCCGTGGCTGCGATGGCGCGCCCGAGCTCGCGCAGGGTATCCGCGTTGCAGGGCATGAGGCGCCGCGTCAGGTGCTCCACCTTCGTGCCGAAACGGCTGTAGGCCACCCGGTCGTCGGGCCCCAGCAGGCTCAGGAGCGTGTTCAGGCCCTGTCGGGCTTCGGCAATGCTCGAGCCCTCCATGGAGCCAGAGCATGACCCCACCCCATTCACGATACCAAGGATAAGTTAGTGTTTCCTGTCGTGGTTGAGGGTTGATGTGTCGTCCGGTAAGCTTCCGGGCTTTGCCAGCCCAGAGCGCTGTGGGGACGG
>JAAUYX010000099.1 GCA_014804905.1 Desulfovibrio sp.
CATGGCCATGGCCGGGTGGAACTTGGACATCTGGGTGCCCGTGGCGCACATCTGGATGGTGCCGCGCTTGGTCTGGTCGATGTAGGAGTCTTCCTTGCCGAGCTGGCTGTTGGGATAGACTTTCACTTCGTACTTGCCGTTGGAAAGTTTCTCCAGATATTCACCGAACTTGTGCATGCCAACGGTTTCCGGCTCGCCCTCGGGCTTCATGCCCGCGATTTTGATGACCGTTTTGGCCTCCGCGGAAGGGGCAACGGAGAGCGCGAGGCCGCAGAAAAGGCCCAGCGCCACGCACATGGCGACAATGCGTTTCATCAGAAATCCTCCTTTGATGGTGAACCCGGCTACAAGCCCCGAAACCGCCACGCACCAACCGGGGGATGCGATGGGCGGGACGAGGCCACGGCACCACCGGATGCGCCGGTGACGCCCATGCCGCGCCGGGACGGATCGAAGATCCGTGGAGCTATCGCTTGCGACCAATTTACTTGACGTGGCGGATAAAATTCAATGCTTTTTTTGAGAAAATTTTTTGACGCCACAGCGGTGGCCGCATCTCGGCCCAGTGCGCGGAAAAATTGGCGCCGGGCGCCCGGCGCGGAGTGGCTTGACGAATCCCCTTCGCCGGACTAGAAAAAACGCTGTGCCGGGATGGTGGAATTGGTAGACGCAGCGGACTCAAAATCCGCCGGGTTCACGCCCTTGCGAGTTCAAGTCTCGCTCCCGGTACCAGCGGAGAATAAAGGGGTTATGCGAAAAACGTATGACCCCTTCCTTTTTGGTTTCGCCTCAGTCAACAGCATGGTAATAATCTGCAATTTCAGCACGTTGTATAACTGCTTTCCCCGCACCGCATCCAGCGTCCGTAGAGAATACTTCCAAATGAGAGAGGTGCAATGATGCTTGTTTCGAGTCGGGAAATGCTTGTCAAGGCCGCGCAAGGCAAATACGCCATCGGGCAATTCAATATCAACAATCTGGAATGGATTCGGGCCATCCTCAACGCGGCCCAGGCAGAGGACGCGCCTGTCATCCTGGGCGTCACCGAAAGCGCGTGCGCCTACATGGGCGGCCTTGGGACAGTAAAGGCCATGGCATGTGGCATGGCGGCAAGCCTCGGCGTAACAATCCCCGTGGCCCTGCATCTCGACCATGCAGGCTATGAGATGTGCCTGATGGCCATTGGCGCGGGCTTCACTTCCGTCATGTTTGACGGCTCGAAAATGCCGTTTGCCGAAAATCTGCGCCTTTGCCGGACGCTCGCCCAGGTTTGCAAGGAAAATAGCGTGGCGCTGGAGGCGGAGCTGGGTTCCCCGGCCGGTGAAGAGGATGGCATCAGCGGCAGCGGCGAGCGCGCCGACCCGGCCCAATGCGGCGAACTGGCGCAAGCCGGCATCACCGCGCTCGCCGCCTCCATCGGGAACATTCATGGCGAGTATCCCGCCGACTGGCGGGGACTTGATATGAGCCTGCTGGCGCAGATTAAAAGCGCGGTGGACGGGCTGCCGCTGGTCCTGCACGGGGGGAGCGGCGTTCCGGAAGCCATGGTAAAGACAGCCATCGAGAACGGCATCGCCAAGATCAATGTCAATACAGAGTGCCAGATAGCCTTTGCCCATGCCCTACGGGAGTATTTTGAAGCCGGAAAGGACAAGGCCGCCAAGGGCTACAATCTCCAGAGGCTGTTGCGGCCCGGTCTTGCGGCCATTGAGGAGGTGGTGAGAAAAAAAATCCGCTTCTTCGGCTCGGCCAAGAAATGTTGATGATTGCTTCCTGAGTCCGGAGCGGCGGTTCCCCGACGTATCGGAGCCTCCTGTCCTATCCGTCCCAGCCATGTTCCTGATTTTAACAGGCGTTCCGAGTGCTCATTGCGTATACCAGGACAGGGGCCCGTTTTTTGTCGCAGCCATATAAGGGGAAGGAACCTTTTGCGCGCAAAAGGTTCCTTCCCCTTATAGCATCCCACGTCTAGAAAACCCCGAAAATTCGCATAATTCCCTGAAAATATCTGTGTTCCCAAGGGTTTGCATTTCCTGCGCCCTGTGAACCCTGAAGCCGCTCGCAATCTCCGCCTCTTCAAGCCTTCCCGATAGCGTATTTCGGCGAAAAAAGTGCGAACTATTCCGCGTATTCCCGCCTATTCTGGACACAAGGCCCGTTTATTGGTATGCAAGTCACAAATTTTTAGAGAGGGGTTGGCATATGAGCAAAATCGGTTTTATCGGTTTGGGCATCATGGGCAGGCCCATGGCAAAGAACCTGCTGAAAGCGGGTGTGGACCTGCTGGTCAATGACCTTGACAGGCAGGCCGTGGTCGAGCTGGTCGGCATGGGGGCCAGGAGTGCCACCGGCGAGGAAATCGGCGCCGACTGCGACGTGATTTTCACCATTCTCCCCAACGGGCCCATCGTGCAGGCCGTGCTCTTTGCGGACGGCGGCGTGGCGACCCATATCCGCCAGGGCGCTGTCGTGTGCGACATGAGCTCGGTGACCCCGCAGGAATCGCGCTTCTGCTTTGAAAAGCTGGCGCAAAAGGGCGTGGGCTTTGTGGATGCGCCCGTCAGCGGCGGCGAGCCCAAGGCCATTGACGGCACCCTGGCTTTCATGGCCGGGGGCGAGCAGAAAGACTTCGACGCGCTGCGGCCCTATTTTGACATCATGGGCGCATCCGCCATCCTCGTCGGCCCTTCGGGCAGCGGCAGCGTCACCAAGCTCGCCAACCAGATGATCGTCAACCTGACCATCGCCGCGGTGTCCGAAGCCTTTACCCTGGCGGTGAAGGCCGGGGCCGACCCCGAAAAGGTCTATCAGGCCATTCGCGGCGGCCTCGCCGGCAGCGCCGTGCTGGACGCGAAGATACCGATGATCATCAACCGCGATTTCAAGCCCGGCGGCAAGATTTCCATCAATCACAAAGACATCAAGAATGTCATGGCCTCCGCCCATGCCATCGACAGCCCGGCTTTCCTCTCCGCCGTGCTGTTTGAAATCATGCAGGCCCTGAAGGTCGGCGGCCACATGGACGAGGATCACGGCGCCATCGTCAAGTTTTTTGAGCAACAGGCTGGTGTTGAAGTGGCCAAAAAGGCCTAAAGGAGCTTGCCATGCTGACTGGTCCCATGCTCTTGGTCGTCTTCCTGATTGCCATTCTTATCCTGCTCGTTTCCATCATCCGTTACCATCTCAATCCCTTCCTCGCGCTGCTCATCACCTCCATTGTCACCGCCTTCCTGGTAGGGATGCCCATCGGCAAAATCTCGTCCACTCTGTCGTCGGGCTTCGGCGGCACGCTGGCGGGCATCGGCATCGTCATCGGCCTCGGCATCATCTTCGGGCAAATCCTCTCCGAGGCCGGGGCGACCACGGCCATCGCCGACGGCCTGCTCAAGCGCACGGGCGTAAAACACGCGGCCCTGGCGGTGACGGCGGCGGGCTTCCTCATTTCCATCCCGGTGTACATGGACGCCGCCTTCGTCATCATGATGCCCATTGTGAAATATGTGGCCGACGTGACCAAGCGCAGCCTGAAAATCTTTGTCTGCGCCCTCGGCGTCGGCACCATCGTGGGCCATGCGCTCGTCATCCCCACCCCTGGGCCGCTGGTCGTTGCCAACAACATGAGCGCCAACGTGGCTGCCTTCATCCTCTATTCGCTTATCGCGGGCGCCGCGGCCATCGTTGTGGGCGGCTGGCTCTACGGCAAGGTGTTCGAGGGCGACAAGCCGGAGGAAATCGCCGACGCCCCCAACGACAACCCCATTGACGATTTCAAGGGGCCCTCCTTCGGGCTTTCCCTCTTCTGCCTCACCTTCCCCATCCTGCTTATCCTCATCGCCAATATCCTCCTGGTCTCGCTGGAGAAGGATTCCCTCGCGCACGGCATCTTCACCTTTGTGGGCGACAAGAACCTGGCCCTGCTCTTCGGCGTCATCGCGGCCTATTACCTGCTCCGGAAGCATGTCGCGAAGCCCTTTACGCAGATCATCATCGAGGCCGCCGACTCCTCGGGCCTCATCCTGCTCATCACGGGCGCAGGCGGCGCTTTCGGCAGCATCATCAACGCGAGCGGCATCGGCCAGTACCTTGTGGATTCCATGAGCGACCTCAACATCCCCATTGTGGTGCTGGGCTTTGTGCTGAGCGCGGTGCTGCGCCTTTCGCAGGGTTCCACCACGGTGGCGCTGGTCACCACCTCGTCCATCCTGGGGCCGTCCATCGCCGGGACGGGCGCCTCGCCCGTGCTGGTGGGCCTGGCCATCTGCGCGGGCGGCATCGGCCTCTCCATGCCCAATGACTCGGGCTTCTGGGTGCTGTCGCGCTTCAGCGGCCTGAGCGTACAGGATACCCTCAAGACGTGGACCGCGGGCGGCACCATCGCCGGCTTTACGGCGTTCATCATCATCCTGCTCCTGCACGCGCTCTATTCCAGCATCGGGCTGCCGCTCCTGTGAGGACATGAAAAATGGAACATCTTCACGCATCACGACTGGACGCCTATCCGCCCCATGACGAAGCGGCGCTGGACACGCTGCTGCGGGCGGAAATCGAGGCCAATCCGCACAAGATCATCGTTCTCGACGACGATCCCACCGGCGTGCAGACCGTGCACGACATCTCCGTCTATACGGACTGGAGCGCGGACAGCATCGCCCAGGGTTTCGACGAGGACGCCAAGGTTTTCTATATCCTCACCAATTCCCGCGGCCTGACGGCCGAGGAGAGCGCCCGCATCCACAAGGACATCGCGCGGCTCGTGCTCGAGACAGGCAAGCGGAAAAAGCGCCCGTTCCTCATCATGAGCCGCTCGGACTCCACCCTGCGCGGGCATTATCCGCTGGAGACCGAAATCCTCGCGGAAGGCATCACTGCGGACGGGGGCAAAGTGGACGGGGAGATCATCTGCCCCTTCTTCAAGGAGGGTGGCCGCTTCACCATCGACGACACGCACTATGTCCGTTATGGCGACGACCTTGTACCCGCGGGCGAAACGGAATTCGCCAGGGACAAGACCTTCGGCTACACGAAGTCCAATCTCTGCGAGTATGTGGAGGAAAAGACCGGCGGCAGGCACAAGGCCTGCGACGTCATCACCGTCAGTCTGGAGGATTTGCGGCAGCACGATTTTGACAAGATAGAACAGTTGCTGCTCTCCGCGCACGACTTCCAGAAGATCATCGTCAATGCGGTGGATTACGGCGACATCAAGGCCTTCTGCATCCCGCTCTACAGGGCCATAGCGAAGGGACGCAACTTCGTCTTCAGGACGGCGGCGGGCCTCGTGAAGGAGCTCGGCGGCATCACCACCATCCCGCTCCTCCGCCGCGAGCAGATGCTCGGCGAGGAGAGCGACAAGGGCGGCATGATCGTCGTCGGCTCCCACACCGCCAAGACCACCGCGCAGCTCAAAAAGCTGCTGGAGCTCCCCCAGGTGCGGGGCATAGAGTTCGATTCCGATCTTGTGCTGAAGGGCGACGCGGCCCTGGCCGCCGAGGTGGACCGGGTGGTGGCCGAGGCGGAAAAGCTCATCGCCCAGGGCATTACGCCCGTCTGCTACACCAAGCGGCAGCTCCTGAGCCTGCCCGATGACACCAAGGAGGACGCCCTGCGCAGGTCGGTGAAGATTTCCGAGGCTGTGCAGAGCCTTGTGGGCAAGCTCGGCATCAAGCCCGCATTCGTCATCGCCAAGGGCGGCATCACCTCGAGCGATGTGGGCGTGAAGGCGCTCAGGACAAGGCGCGCCAATGTGCTGGGGCAGGTGCGCCCCGGCATCCCCGTGTGGCAGACCGATGAAAACAGCAAGTTTCCGGGCATCCCCTATGTGATCTTTCCCGGAAATGTGGGCGAGGAGGAAACCCTGCGGGAAACGGTGGAGATATTGACCGGGAAAAACTGATGTTCCAGCCGTAGCACTGTCAAAGGACATCTACGGCAAAACCTTCTGCGCGGCCGCGTATGTGTCCCTGCTTTTCCGAGGACTGTGCGCGGCCGCTTTTTAACCTGAACATCAAAGGAAAGAGGCATGAACTTCTCCTTTCTGGGCGTCGGCAACATGGGCGAACCGCTGGCCATGAACCTGCTCAAGGCCGGCGAGGAATTGCGGGTATATACCCGCCGCGAGGACTGCGCCGGGCGCTTTCGCGCCGCAGGGGCCACAGTGGTCGGGGCGCCTGCAGACCTTGCGGACTGTGATGTCCTCTGCACCTGCCTGCCCCAGCCAGACCAGATACTCGCCGCCGTCATGGGCGATTCCGGCCTGTACAGGCGGATGCCGCCGGGGGCCATCCACCTGGAATTCAGCACCATTGAGCCCGCCACGGCGCACAGGATGGCGGATGCCGCCGGCGCCTGCGGGGTGGAATATATCCAGGCCACGGTGAGCAAGACCCCGGCCATCGCAGCGGAAGGCCATGCGCCGCTCTTTCTGGGCGGATCGGCCAAGGCCATTGAAAAGCTCTGGCCCGTGCTGAAAAAAATCGCCATCCCCTATGACCTGAAAACCGTGGACGCCGCCTGCGCCGTGAAGCTGGTGAGCAATCTTATCGGCATGACCAATGTGGCGCTGGTGGCGGAGGGCCTGCGCATCGGCCAGGCCGCCGGAGTGGACGGGGAAAAACTGCTGGAGCTCCTGCTGGATACGGGCTGCGCCAGCTTCCAGATGAAAACGCGCGGCCCGTGGATGCTTGAGGAGGACTACAAGGCGCGCTTCAGCATTGACATTGCGGCCAAGGACCTGCGCCTCGGCTGCGCCATGGCCCGCGAACTGGGCTATGAGCCCAAATTGATGGAGCAGGGCCTGAAATATCTGGAGGAGGGCCATGCGCGGGGCATCGGCGAGGAGGATGTGTGCGCCTTGTACAAGCTGATGGGCAGAAAGTAGCGCCGGCCTGTCAGGTGAGGTTCCGGGGGCCTTCTGCTCAAAGGTCCCCCGCACAAAGGCCGGAATCACGGGAAAAACGTGATTCCGGCCTTCGCATTTGCCATGATGCCGGGGAGGTGGTGCCGGATGCCCTTACGACAGCGACATGCAGAGCACGCCCAGGGTCAGGAGCGCCACGCCGATGCCCTGGGCGCGGTTGAGGCGCTGGCCGAAAAACAGCCTGCCGAGAAGCAGGGTCCCGAAGATGCCGAAAACGCACCAGAGCGCGTAGGCCACGGCCAGCGGGATGACCAGCACGGAATGGCGCAGGCAGAAAAAGGAAAGGAAGATAGCGGCAATGGAGGCGGCCGCCCAGGATAGCCGCCGGAAGCCGTGGGAGCGCACCAGCGCATAGATGGCCCCCATGTCCGTCGCCACTGCGCCGAGCAGCCACAGAAAGGCCACGAGGCTCTCAGGCTCAACGAGCGCGGTCATGGGCAGTCTCCGTGGGAGAAGTCGGCGCGCAAGTGTCCAGGGCCGAAGTCTCTGGGGCGCATGACTCCGGGACGAGGGATGCGGCCGGCCGGGCCGTGTGGCCGCCCTCCCCGGTCTTGCCGAGGTTGATGGCGACCATGCCCGCCGTCACCAGCGCAAGCCCCGCGAGCTTGAGCGGCGGCATGGCCTCGGCGAAGAGGAGCCAGCTCAAAAGCGAAATGCCCGCCAGCCCCACACCGGACCACACGGCATAGGCGAGGCCCACCGGGATGGTCTCCATGGCGCGGGAGGCGAAAAAATAGGAAATGACGATGCCCACGGTAGCCGAGGCGAGGCTCCACGCCGGTTCGGACGCGGCGAGCGCGCGCATCCCGGTCGTCCCGGAAACCTCAAAGGCGATACCGATGAAGAGGAGCAGCCACGCCGTGCGCATGTCAGTGCCGCACCACGGCCACGGAAAGGCCCGCGGCTTCAAGAATGGCCCTGGCCTCGTCCAGAAAGTCCGCGGAGACGGCCGCGGCCTCGTCAAGGCTGTAGCTTTCGCCCAGTTGCGTATATTTGTGGACGCCCAGCTTGTGGTAGGGCAAAAGGTCCACTCCCCGGAATCCCGGAGCATCGCGCCACGCCCGCAAAAATTCCGCGCGGGCGCGCATTTCCGCAAGGCTCGCGTTGCAGCCGCTGATAAGGGGCATCCGCACGCGCACCGGGGCCCCGGCCGCGAACAGCGTCTTCAGGTTCTCAAGGATAAGGGCATTGTCCCGCCCGGTGAGCTCCTTATGGCGGGCGTTGTCCATATGTTTGATGTCATAGAGGAAGAGGTCCACCAGCGGGGCCACGCGGGCGATAACTTCCGCCGCAACGTGCCCGCAGGTCTCCACTGCCGTGGAGATACCCTCGGCCCGAGCTTTCGTGAGCAGCGCCGCGGCCGCCTCGGGCTGGGCCAGCGGCTCGCCGCCGCCGAGGGTGAGCCCGCCCCCGGAAGTCTGGTAAAAGACGCGGTCCTCCAGCACCACGGCCATGATGTCCTCTATGGACATTTTCCGCCCGGCAAGGGCCAGCGCCCGCTCCGGGCAGGCCGCCACGCAGGCCCCGCAGCCCTCGCAGCGGCTGTCGCCCCCGCCCTCGCGGAACTCATGCCGGGGCGGCTCGCCCCCGATGCCGTGCAGCCCCTGCGGACAGGCCGGCACGCAGCGCCCGCAATGGACGCAAAAAGCCGCGTTCCACATGATGCGGCTGCGCGGCTCCTTGCCCTCGGGGTTGGAGCACCAGAGGCAGCGCAAGGGACAGCCCTGGAAAAACACAAGCGTGCGTATTCCAGGGCCGTCGTAGATGCTGTATTTCTGGATATTGAAGATGCGCGCGTCCATGCCGGGCGTTGCCCCGCCTAGAAGTCGGCCAGCATGGTCCGGCTGATGATCTCGTTCTGCACGTCCTCGCAGAGCTCCACGAAGAAGGCGGAATAGCCCGCCACGCGCACCACGAGATCGCGGTAGTCCTGCGGGTTTTTCTGCGCCTCCAGCAGGGTGTCGTTGGTGAGGTAGTTGAACTGCATCTCGCCATTGCCGAACACGCTGGCCGCGCGGATGAGCCCGATAAGGCTCGCGCGCCCCTCGGGCGTTTCCAGAAGCCCGCTCATGAGCTTGAAATTGTGCACCTGCCCGATGTTCATGCTTTCGCAGGGCAGCTTGGAAACGCTCTTGATGATGGCCGTGGGGCCCTTCACGTC